>VBAF01000238.1 GCA_005884705.1 Alphaproteobacteria bacterium | reverse complement strand
GCGGAACCAGCCGCCCATCTGGGCGCCGGTATTGCCGCACGGCAGGTTGTAGATGTTGTAGTCCTTGTAGAGATCGTTCAGCAGTTCGCGCCCGCCGCCCCATCTGATCCACGCCTCCTGCTGGCGCGCGTTGGTGCCGAAAGGCAAGGCCGTATCGATGGCAAGCGCCGGATCCTTGCCGACATAGTAGGTGCCGGCCGAGTGCCCCATCTCGATGGTGCCGTTCTGCACGGCGTCGAGCACCTGCAGGCCGGGAACGATCTCGCCGGCGGCAAAGACGCGGATCTGGAACTTGTTGTCGGTCATCTCCTGGATGTACTTGGCGAAGATCTCACCCGCGCCGAAGAGCGTGTCGAGCGACTTGGGGAAGCTCGAGGCCAGGCGCCATTTCAGTTCCGGCATCGACTGGGCGATGGCCGGTGCGGCAAGCGTACTCACAGACGCGACTCCGCCGGCCCCAATCGCGGCGGTACGCAAGAATTTGCGGCGTTGCATGTGTTCCTCCCAGGAACGGCTTTTTGTTTGCCGAGTGGTGATTCCACCGAGCGGAATCAGCCTGCCATGCCGCGGCGCCGGTCGGCAAACAAAAAGCCCCTACCGACGCCGGTCTCGCTTTGGTCGGCGCCGGTTACTTCACGGTCTGGCCGGCGGTGAAGGCGAAGTTGGCGTAGGTCAACTCGGCAACGCGGAACCACAGGAACTGCTCGTCCCGGTAAGCCTTCCACGGCTCGTAGACTTTCTTGAACTTGGGATTCTTGGCGGCGAATTCGTCGTAGAGTTCATGCGTGGCCTTCCATGCCGCTTCGAGGATGTCGCGGGAGTAGGGCTTCAACTGCGTGCCGGCGCCAACGAGACGGCGTAGCGCCTGGGGGTTCTGCTGGTCATAGCGAGCCATCATGTCGCCGTTTACGTCGCCGCACACCGTCTCGATGACGAGCTTGTAGGAAGCGGGCAGCGCCTCCCAGTGTGGTTTGCCGACCAGCAGCGAGAGCTGCGTGCCCGCTTCCCAGAACCCCGGGTAGTAGTAGAACGGCGCGACCTTGTAGAAGCCGAGTTTCTCGTCGTCGTACGGGCCCCCCCATTCGGCACCGTCGATCGCCCCGCGTTCGAGCGAAGGATAGATGTCGCCGCCGGCGATCTGCTGGGGAACCGCAGGCCCTTGAGATCAGCCAGAGACTTCAGCTCCTTTCGGAACCAGCCGCCCATCTGCACGCCGGTGTTGCCGGCGGGAAACGGTACGACGCTGTACTCGGCCATGAAGTCCCGCATCAGCGGCAGGCCGCCGCCATACATCATCCAGGAATTCTGCTGTCGTGCGGTCAGGCCGAACGGCACGCCGGCATCGAAGCCGAAGGTCGGGTCCTTGCCGACGAAGTAGTAGCTCGCGGTGTGACACATCTCGACGGTGTTGTTCTGCACCGCATCGAGCGCCTGTAGCGCCGGCACGATCTCGCCGGGCGCGAACACACGGATCTGGAACTTGTTATCGGTCAGCGCGGCGACCTTCTTGGCGATCGACTCCGCGCCGCCCCACAGTGTGTCGAGCGACTTGGGAAAGCTCGAGGTCAGGCGCCACTTGAGCTCGGGCATCGACTGCGCGACCGCCGGAGCGGCAAGCGTGGCCGATCCGGCGCCCGCCGCGCCGATGGCGGCGGTACGGAGGAATCTGCGGCGTTGCATGACGCGAGCCCTCAGAGCTTGTTGGCCGCCGACATGCGGGCCATGAAGTTGTCGAACGAGCCCTCGCAGACGCGGAACCAAAGGATCTCCTCGTTGCGGAACGCTCGCCACGACTCGTAGACCTTCTTGAACCGCGGATTCTTTGCTGAGATTTCCGCCCACAGCTCGAGGGAGGACGCGAAGCACGCCTCCATCACCGATTGCGGGAACGGCGTGATCTTGGTGCCACCAACCACCAGCTCGCGCAGCGCCTTGGGGTTCTCGGCGTCGTACTTGGACACCATCCAGCTTTGCGCAACGACGCAGCCTGCCTCGATCGCCGCCTTGTAGGCCTTGGGGAGCTCGTTCCACTTCGCCAGGTTCACGTAAAGGGATGGCGTCGGGCCGCCCTCGAACCAGCCGGGGTAGTAGTAGTAGGGCGCGATCTTGTTGAAGCCGAGCTTCTGGTCATCATAGGGGCCGACCCATTCGGCGGCGTCGATGGTTCCTTTCTCCAGCGCCGGGTAGATGTCGCCGCCTGCAAGCTGCTGAGGTACGGCGCCCAGACGAGCGACCACGTTCCCGGCGAGTCCGAAGATGCGGTACTTGAGGCCCTTGAGATCATCGACCGACTTGATCTCCTTGCGGAACCACCCGCCCATCTGCGCGCCTGTGGCACCGCAGTTCATGCCGTAGATGTTGTAGTCCTTGTAGAGCTCGTTCATGAGCTCGCGCCCGCCTCCCCAGTTCATCCAGGCCACCTGCTGGCGCGTGTTCATGCCGAATGGAAGGGCGGTGTCGAAGGCGAAGGTCGGATCCTTGCCGACATAGTAGCCGCCTGCCGTATGGCCTAGTTCAACCGTGCCGTTCTGCACCGCATCGGCGACCTGCAGGCCGGGCACGATCTCGCCGGCCGCAAAGAGGCGCATCTGGAACTTGTTGTCGGTCACCTCGGCGACGTACTTGGTCAGCACCTCGCCCGCGCCATAGAGCGTGTCGAGCGACTTGGGGAAGCTCGACGCCAGGCGCCATTTCAGCTCTGGCATCGACTGCGCGATGGCCGGCGCGGCAAGCGTACTCACAGACGCAACACCCGCCGTGCCCAGCGCGGCGGTACGCAAGAATTTGCGGCGTTGCATGTGTTCCTCCCAGGAACGGCTTTTGTTGCCGGAGCGGTTATTCCACTCCGCGGAATCAGCCTGCCATGCGCGCACCGTGCGGGCAAATAAAAAGCCCCGCCGGAGCGGGGCTTTCGTGGGTTCGGCGTAAGGTTCGCTCAGAGCTTGCTGGCTGCCGACTGGCGCGCCATGAAGTTGTCGAAGGTGTTCTCGACCACGCGAAACCACAGCACTTCCTCGTTCCGGAAGGCCTTCCAGCTCTCATAGACCTTCTTGAACTTCGCGTTCTTCGCCATGGTCTCGGCATAGAGCTCGTTGGCGGCGTTGAAGCAAGCCTCCATCACCGGCTGGGTGAACGGCAGGAACTTCGTGCCGCTGGCTACAAGCTCGCGCAGCGCCTTGGGGTTCTGCGCATCGTACTTGGCGACCGACCGTGTCGTGATCTCGCCGGCGGCGGCTGCGATGGCCTCCTTGTAGATGTTGGGCAGCGCCTCGTAGGCCTTCAGTCCGACATAGAGCGACAGCGCGGCGCTGCCTCCCACCAGCCGGGATAGTAGTAGTACTGCGCCACCTTGTTGAAGCCGAGCTTCTGGTCGTCGTAGGGACCGACCCACTCGGCGGCGTCGATCGTGCCCTTCTCCAGCGCCGGATAGATGTCGCCGCCGGCGAGCTGCTGCGGCACCACGCCGAGCTTCTGCAACACCTGGCCGGCGAAGCCGCCGATGCGCATCTTCACGCCCTTCATGTCGTCCGGCGTCTTGATCTCCTTGCGCCACCAGCCGCCCATCTGGCCGCCGGTGTGCGACATCAGGAAGGAGGTCATGTTGTAGTCCTTGTAGAACTCGCGCATCAGCTCGAGTCCGCCGCCGTTGTAGACCCACGAATTGTGCTGGCGGGTATTCAGGCCGAACGGCACCGCGGTGTCGAAGGCGAAGGTCGGGTCCTTGCCGACATAGTAGTACGAGGCGGTATGGCCGCACTCGACCGTCTCGTTCTGCACAGCGTCGACGACCTGCAGGCCGGGCACGATCTCGCCGGCGGCGAACACGCGGATCTGGAACTTGTTGTCGGTCAGTCCGGCGACGCGCTTGGCGAAGTCCTCGCCGGCGCCGTAGATGGTGTCGAGCGACTTCGGGAAGCTCGATGCCATGCGCCACTTCAGCTCGGGCATGGATTGCGCGATGGCAGGTGCGGCGAGAGTCGCGCCAACGACGGCTGCGCCGCCGACACCGGCAGTGCGCAGGAATTTGCGACGTTGCATCGACATTTACCCCTAAGCAAATGCCTCCGACTTATGACACGTCGCAGTGCGACTGAAAAGCAAGGAAAAGCCCCTCAGCGCGGGGCTTTTCCAGAGCGCCTCTGAGGGCCGCCCCTTAGAGCTTGTTGGCGGCCGACTGGCGGGCCATGAAGTTGTCGTAGGTGTTCTCCGCCACGCGTGCCCACAGCACGCCGTCCTTGCGGAAAGCCATTTGCGATTCATAGACCTTCTTGAAGTTTTCGTTCTTGGTCGTCAGGCCGGCATAGACATCGTTGGACGCGACGAACGATGCTTCGAGAATCTGCTGCGAGAACGGCTGCAGCTTGGCGCCGTTGGCGATCAGCGTGCGCAGCGCCTTCGGGTTGTCGGCGTCGTACTTGGCGCTGACCCAGTTGTTGGTCTCGGCCGCGGCCATGCGCAGAATCGCCTGGTAGGTCTTCGGCAGCGCATTGAACTTGTCGAGGCCGACCATCATGTGCAGCGCCGCGTTGCCTTCCCACCAGCCGGGATAATAGTAGTACGGCGCGACCTTCACGAAGCCGAGCTTCTGGTCGTCGTAAGGACCGACCCATTCGGCCGCATCGACCGTGCCCTTCTCGAGCGCCGGATAGATGTCGCCGCCGGCGATCTGCTGCGGCACGACACCGAGCTTGGTCATGACGTCGCCGGCAAGGCCCGCGATGCGCATCTTCAGGCCCTTGAGGTCATCGACCGTCTTGATCTCCTTGCGGAACCAGCCACCCATCTGCGCCGTCGTGTTGCCGGCCACCATGCCGACGACGTTGTAGCCCTTGAAGAAGTCGTTGAGCATCTGCTCGCCGCCGGCCTGGGTCAGCCACGCATTCATCTGCCGCGTGTTGAGGCCGAACGGCACGGTCGTTGCCAGCGCGAAGGTCGGGTCCTTGCCGAAGAAGTAGTAGCAGGCGGTCTGGCCCATCTCGACGGTGCCGTTCTGCACCGCATCGAGCACCTGCAGGCCGGGGACGATCTCGCCCGCCGCGAAGGTGCGGATCTGGAACTTGTTGTCGGTCGCCTCGGCGACGATCTTGGCGAAGTGCTCGGCGCCGCCGAACAGGGTGTCGAGCGACTTCGGGAAGCTTGAGGTCATGCGCCAGTTGAGCTCGGGGGCGGACTGGGCGATGGCCGGCGCGGCGAGCGCGCCGGTAGCCGCCGCCGCGGCGGCGCCGACGCCGGCGGTGCGGAGAAATTTGCGACGTTGCATGACGAAACTCCGGAAAATCCAATGCGATTGCGCGGGCTTATGGCACGCGGACCGGAGCGGCAGAAGGCTCAACGCATGACGAGAAGGACGAGCGCCAATGCACCCACTGCAATACGGTACCAGGCGAAGACGCCGAAACCGTGGCGGCTGACGAAGCGCACGAACGGCTTCACCACCACCAGGGCCGACAGGAAGGCCACGACGAAACCGATCGCGATCAGCCCGCCGCCCTGCCAGTCGAGCGTCTTCCAGTTCCTGTAGAGATCGTAGACCGTCGCCCCCAGCATGGTCGGGATGGCGAGGAAGAACGAGAACTCGGCTGAACTCGCACGATCCACGCGCAGAACGCGCGCGCCCATGATGGTGGCGCCGGAACGCGAGACGCCGGGGACCATGGCGAGGCACTGGCAGAAGCCGACGAACAGCGCGGTCTTCCAGTCGATGTCGTCGACCGACTTTATGCGCGGACGTTGCGCATACCTCTCGATCACCAGGATGGCGATGCCGCCGACGATGAAGGCGACCGCCACCACGATCGGCTTGTCGAGCAGCGCCTTGATGTACTTGTGCAGCGCCACGCCGATCACCGCGGCCGGCAGGAAAGCGACGATCACGGCTGTCGCGAAGCGGATCGACGTCGCATCGCGCCGTACGACGCCGGCCACGGTCGCGAAGATCTTGGCATAGTAGAGCACGCAGATGGCGAGGATCGCCCCGAGTTGGATGACGATCTCGAAGACCTTGCCCGCGGGCCCCTCAAAATTCAGCAGCTGCTCAGCCAGGATGATATGACCGGTCGAGGAAATCGGCAGGAACTCGGTCAGGCCCTCGACCAGGCCGATGATGATGGTCTTGATCAGCAGCGCGAGGTCCATCTCATTCGCCTTTGAAATTCTTCTTGGGCCACTTGCCTTCTCGCATCCGGCCCGCTTGCGCGCGCTCGCCGCGCCAGAACTTCAATTCGGACGCATCGATTACGCGATTAGCCCAAGGCAGTCCGTCGGCGAGCTTGAATGCTTGCGCGTCACGTAGCTGATCGCCTTTCGACTTCTGCAAGGTTACGCCCCGGCCTCGCCCCATCTCGGGAATCTGCTCGAGCGGAAAAATCAAGAGCTTGTAGCCCATGCTCAGGGCCGCAATCGAATCGGCATCCTCCGGCACGACGCTGAAAGCTCGCGCCTTCTCGTTGCCGGACAGATTGAGGACCTGCTTGCCGTTCTTGGTCTGCGCCGCGACTTCGTCCTCCGGCACGATGAAGCCGCGACCGGCATCCGACGCCACCAGGAACTTGCGGCCGCCCTTCAGCACGGCGAGATCGATGATGTCCTGCTCGTTGCCGAGCTCGATCATCAGGCGCACCGGCTCGCCATGGCCGCGCGCGCTCGGCAGGCGATCGCAGCCCAGCGTGTAGAAGCGGCCGTTGGTGCCGAAGATCAGGATCCGGTCGGTCGACTGGGCGTGCAGCACGAACTTCGCCTCGTCGCCCTCCTTGTACTTGAGCTCGCCGGCCTGCTTCTCGTCGAGATGGCCCTTGGCGGCGCGGATCCAGCCCTTGGCCGACAGCACGATGGTCACCGGCTCGCGCTCGACGAAGTCTTCGAGGGCATGCTCGACCTCGACCGGCGCATCGGCAAGCTCGGTGCGGCGCTTGCCGATCTTGGTCTTGGGCCCGAACTTCGCCTTGGTCTCCTGGACCTCCTCAGCGATCTTGCCCCATTGCAGCTTCTCGTCCTTCAGGAGCGCCCGCAGCTCCTTGCGCTCGGCGCTGAGCTTCTTGTGCTCGCCCCTGATCTCGAACTCTTCCAGCCGGCGCAAGGCACGCAGCCGCATGTTGAGGATCGACTCGGCCTGCAGGTCGGAGAGCTCGAAGGCCTTCATCATCTTGGGCTTGGGCTCGTCCTCCTCGCGGATGATCTTGATCAGCTTGTCGACGTTGAGATAGGCGATCAAATAGCCGTCGAGGACCTCCAGCCGCCGGTCGATCTCGGCCAGCCGGAACGTCGACCGACGGACCAGGACCTCGCGGCGATGGTCGAGGAAAGCCTGCAACGCCTCGCGCAGATCCATCACGCGCGGCGTGTTGGTCCGGTCGAGCACGTTGAGGTTCAGCGGGAAGCGGATCTCGAGATCGGTCAGCTTGAAGAGCTGCTCCATCAGGAGCTCCGCCGGCACGTTGCCGGTGCGCGGCTCGAGCACGATACGCACGTCGTCGGCCGATTCGTCGCGCACGTCCTCGAGGATCGGCAGCTTCTTGGCGTTGATGATCTCGGCAATGCGCTCGATCAGCCGGCCCTTCTGGACCTGGTAGGGAATCTCGGTGACGATGATGCGGTACTGGCCGCGCGGCAGCTCCTCTTTCTCCCAGCGCGCGCGCAGGCGAAACGCGCCGCGGCCGGTCTTGTAGGACTCGACGATCGAGTCGCGCGGCTCGACCAGGATGCCGCCGGTCGGGAAGTCGGGGCCCTTCACCAGCTCGACCAGGGTATCGACGCGGGCGTTGGGCGTGCGGATCAGGTGCAGCAGCGCGTCGCACAGGTCGCCGGCATTGTGCGGCGGGATCGAGGTCGCCATGCCGACCGCGATGCCGGCCGCGCCATTGGCCAGGAGGTTGGGGAAGCCGCCCGGCAGGACGATCGGCTCCTCGGCCGCGCCGTCATAGGTCGGACGGAAGTCGACCGCGTTCTCCTCGATGCCGCCGAGCAGCGCTTCGGCCACCGCGGTCAGCCGCGCCTCGGTGTAACGCATGGCGGCAGGGTTATCGCCGTCGATGTTGCCGAAGTTGCCCTGCCCCTCGATCAGCGGATAGCGAACCGAGAATTCCTGGGCGAGGCGCACCAGGGCGTCATAGATCGACTGGTCGCCGTGCGGGTGGTACTGGCCGATCACGTCGCCGACCACGCGCGCGCTCTTCTTGAAGGCGCTGTTGGGATCGAGCCGCAATTGCCGCATCGCAAAGAGCAGGCGGCGATGGACCGGCTTCAGCCCGTCGCGCACGTCCGGCAGCGAGCGCGCCATGATCGTGCTGAGGGCATAGGACAGGTAGCGCTCCTGGAGCGCCTGCCCGAAGGGCACCGGCTTGACGACGGCGAGAGGGACGACGTTGGTGGTGCGTTTGGCCATCGGCGCTGAGAGGGGCAACGGCCGAACCGGCCGTCATTGTTGTTCTTGGCGGTGCAGCGTTTCCATAAATCTCGCCCGCGCGGCAGGCAAGGGCTTGTTGTGTGGCCAGAACACGTGCCGCTCGAGGAAAAAACCCGTCAAATCGAGGCCCTGTCGCAACTCGCCGGCTTCGGCCGGCAGGCCGCCGGTGGATAGAAAGGCCGGCAGGGCGACCAGCTTGTCGCGATAGGGCTCGGCGGCGGTGCGCGACACCGCCCGGCCGGTCTTCGGCGAGACGAAGGCGAGGTCCTCGGTCGTGCCGGTCAGCGCGCACTTCTCGAGGTCGAGGCCGAAGCCCAGCTCCTGCAGCAGGCCGAGCTCCAGCCGCACGTAGATCGCCGGCCAGCCCTCGTGGCCGAGCACGCCGAGAAAGGCATGAAAGCCCTCGTAGATCGCCGGATGCGGCTCTCGCTCGGGCAGTGCTGCGTCGACCATCGCGCAGGCGGCAGCAAGGCCCGCCAGTTCAGCGGCATCGTCGAGCACGCGTGCGGCATGGGACTCCCGCGCTTCGCCGGTGAAATTGCCAAGCTGCTCGGCAAGCTTCGCACGCCAGACGACTTCGACGACGTTGCCCGGCTGCCAGATCGGCCGCGTCTTGCGCGAGAGCGAGATGCCGCCGTGGATGAAGCCGGCGTGACGGCCGTGCGCGCGGGTCAGCACGGAGGCGACCAGGCCGGTCTCGCTGTGAGGCCGGCTCGACAGGACGATGCCCTGGTCGCTCCATTCCATGGGCGCGGCCTACCGGCGGTCCTTCAGATCGTAGTCCAGGCCGATCGTGCGGTAATGCCCCGGATCCTCGGCCCAGCGCTCGCTCACCTTCACGTGCAGGAAGAGATGCACCGGCCGCTCGAACATGGTCGTGAGCTCGTGCCGCGCCCGCGCGCCGATCTGCTTGATGCGCGCGCCGCCCTTGCCGAGCACGATCGGTCGCTGGCTCTCGCGCTGGACATGGATGATCTGCTCGATGCGCACCGAGCCGTCGGGGCGCTCCTCCCACTTCTCGGTCTCGACCGCGGCCTCGTAGGGCAGCTCCTGGTGAAGCTGCAGGAACACCTGCTCGCGCGTCACCTCGGCCGCCAGCAGCCGCATCGGCAGGTCGGCCGCCTGGTCCTCGGGATAGAGGAACGGGCCGGCGGGCACGGCGGCGGCGAAGGCTGTGAGCACGTCGGCCACGCCGTCGCTCTTGAGCGCGCTCACCATGAAGGTGCGTTCGAAGGGCAGCAGCGCGTTGAGCTCGCCGGTCAGCGCCAGCAGCTGCGCGCGCGGCACCAGGTCGATCTTGTTCAGCACCAGGAAACGCGGCGCCTTGCTCTGCTTCAGCCGCTCGACGATCGCCCGCGTCTCCTGGCCGATGCCGCGCTCGGCGTCGACCACCAGGGCCACTACGTCGGCATCCTCGGCGCCCTGCCAGGCGGCGGCGACCATGGCGCGTTCGAGTCGCCGCTTGGCAATGCGGAAAATGCCGGGCGTGTCGACGAGCACCACTTGCGCGCGATCGCCGCCCCCTTTTCCATCATCGGCAAGGTCGGCCATGGCGATGCCGATCACGCGCATCCGGGTGGTCTGCACCTTGGGCGAGACGATGCTCACCTTGGAGCCGACCAGCGCGTTCACCAGGGTCGACTTGCCGGCATTGGGCGCACCGACGATCGCCACGAAGCCTGCACGCGTCATGATGCCCCCAGCCGTTCGAGCAGGGCGACGGCCGCCAGCCGTTCGGCCTCGCGCTTGTTGCCGGCGCGGCCGCGGCCGGGCTCGTGGCCCTTGATCGAGACGTCGACCACGAAGGCGGGCGCATGCGGTGGGCCCTCGCGGCCGACCTCGCGATAGGCCGGCAGCGGCAGGCGACGCGCCTGCGCCCATTCCTGCAGCGTGGTCTTGGCGTCGCGCGGCGCAGCCAGCATCGCGCTCAGCCGCTCGCCCCACAGGCGCTCGACGCAGGCCGCCGCCGCGGCGAAGCCGGCATCGAGGAAGATCGCGCCCAGCACCGCCTCAAGCGCATCGGCGAGGATGGTCGGCCGGACCTCGGGCTGGGTTTCAGAATCGCCCAGGTGGATATGCGCGCCGAGGTCGATCTCGGCCGCGATCTCGGCCAGCGTGGCGGCGCGCACCAGATTGGCGTGCCGGCGCGCGAGGTCGCCTTCGCGCTCGTGCGGGAAGCGGCGCAGCAGCAGATCGGCCATGGCAAGCGAGAGCACGCGGTCGCCGAGGAACTCCAGTCGCTCGTTGCCGTGCGGCAGGGCGGCCTTCAGGTCAGGCTGGCGGTCGAGCGCGCTGCGATGGGTCAGCGCCTCGGCGAGCAGCTCGGGGCGCGCGAAATCGTGGCCTAGATCCAATAAGGTGGGCTTCAGTGGATCGCCATGAAGAAGCGGCTGAAGCGGATCGCCTGCGGCCATTTCCACGGCTCGAACCAACTCGCCGCCGACGGGTCGTGCGAGAAGAAGATGAACTCGGCGCGGCCGACCAGGTTCTCGGCCGGCACGTACCAGCCGAGCTGCGCGGCCTGGCCGCCGCTCAGCTGCAGCGCGGTGCGGCTGTCCAGCGAATCGTCGCGGTTGTCGCCCATCATGAAAAAGTGGTCGGGCGGGACCAGGAACTTCGGCGTGTTGTCGGACTGGCCGTTGTCGGTGGTCTCGACGATCTCGTGACGGCGGCCGTTGGGCAGGACCTCGTTGTAGAGCGTGCCGGTGCGGTAGGCGCCGCCGCCGCCCTGGACGTAGTCGCCGACCTTGGCGCGTTCGACCGGCTTGCCGTTGATCTGGAGGATGCCCTCGGTGACCTGGATGGTGTCGCCCGGCAGGCCGACGATGCGCTTGATGTAGTCGGTGCGGTTGGGGCCCTGGCCCTGGTCGCCGGGATACTTGAAGACGGCGACGTCACCGCGATCGGGCATGTGGCCCAGGATGCGGCCCGAGAAGAAGCCCAGCGAAAAAGGGAAGGAATGCTTGCTGTAGCCGTACGAGTATTTCGAGACGAACAGGTAGTCGCCGACCAGCAGGGTCGGGATCATCGAGCCCGACGGGATGTTGAACGGCTCGACGGCGAAAGTCCGCACGACGAGTGCGATCAGCACCGCGTAGACCACGGTCCGGATGGTTTCGGCCAGCCCTCCGGCCTTCTCCTGTCCACGCTTGCGACGTTCAACCACGTCCGTCATCGCCGTCCCAAATTGCAAGAGCCGCGCGTATAGCAGGGCACAGGACCAATGTCTCCCTGCCCGGCCGCCGCAGGGAAGGGGGGCAAATTGGTCATTTCAGGGCGCTGCCCCTGCGGCAGGAACACCCGAGATGATCACGATCGCCTGAGCCAGCGGATATTCGTCGGTCAGGGTAAGGTCGATCTGGGCGGTGAGGCCGGGCGGCGTGATTTCCTGCAGGCGGGCGAGCGCGCCCCCGGTCAGCACCAGGGTCGGCTTGCCGCCGCGCAGATTGATCACCCCCATGTCGCGCCAGAACACGCCGCGCCGCAGGCCGGTGCCGAGCGCCTTGGCGCAAGCCTCCTTGGCGGCGAAGCGCTTGGCGTAGCTCGCGGCACGCGTCGCGCGGCCCTCGGAGCGCCTTTGCTCGATCTCGGTGAAGATGCGCCGGATGAAGCGCTCGCCGAAGCGCTCCAGCGACTTCTCGATGCGGCGGATGTCGCAGAGATCGTTGCCGATGCCCAGGATCACGCCGAACCCGTGCGCGCTTCGTCCATGATGCGGCGCATCTCGCGGATCGCCGCTTCGAGCCC
>VBAF01000558.1 GCA_005884705.1 Alphaproteobacteria bacterium | reverse complement strand
GCCGGTCGAATGGCAGACGCTGCTGAACGTGCTGCGCTCGACGCCCGACTCACCGCAGCTCAACGGCGCGATGGCGCTCAACGTCTCCTCACCGTCGAGTGACGCCGGCGCAATGTACCGCTACTTCGCCAAGGTCAATTTCACGCCCAACGGCTTCAACTTCGAGCAGTGGGTAGACGACCAGTTCGAGGAGGCGTTCGGCAAGATGGCCCAATCGACCGACGAGGCGGCGATGCAGAAGTACTACGCCGCCGCCCACCAGCGCCTGGTCGACAATCCGCCGTGGCTCTACATCGTGCACGACCTGAACCCCCGCGCCTTCAGCAAGAAGGTGAAGGGGTTCGTGTCGCCGCAATCGTGGTTCGTCGACCTCAGCCTGGTCAGCGTGGAGTAGCGCGGTCGGGGCGTGCCGGCGCCGGCGTCGCGGGCGCCGGGCTGGCCGGCTGCTGCACCGTGATGTCGACCTTCTGGCTGCCGCCGCCTGGGGCGCTGGCGACCTGGCTGTGCAGGCCGGGCGTGCCCATCATGACGTAGGCGCCAACCAGCACGGCCACGACCAGCAGGCCGACGATGAAGTAGAGGCCGCCGTTGCTGCCGCCGGTGGTGACGATGGTGGTTCGGTTGGGATCGCGGTCGGACATCGCTATCTCCTCATTCGGCTGAGACGTTACCGGTCGCATCGACCCGCACGGCGACCTCGGTCCGTCCACGCAACGCGCGGCCGTGCCAGTTGCCGTCGGGGCCCTTCACCAGGGAGCGCACGTTCCTGTAGCCGTCGAACTCGATGGCGCGCCGGGCCGGGGCGTCGTCGCCCGATGTGACCAGCGCCTGCACCGGCGCGTTGGCGTCCACCAAGTTGCTGTTGCCGGTGCTGGTTTCAGTGCCCGGCTCCGCCTTCGCCTGCTGGAAGAAGCTGGTGCGCGGTGCCGTCACCAACGGCACCGGCGGCCGGTTGGCGACCAGCGTGGCGGCCGGCTGCCTGGCCAGCGGCGGCGGCTCGGCCTTGGCGACCGGGGAGGCGGGTAGCGACTCGCCGGCACCCCGGGCTGGGGCAAACAGGTAGCCAGCGGCGAGCATGCCGAAAGCGAGGCCCAACAAGGCAAAAGTGCGAAACGGAACAGTCATCGCTGTCCCAACGCGGCATGCAGCCCCAATGTTCCCGCCTTGGCCGGTGGGCTATTCTATCGGTTCGGAGGAACCTCCCATGAATGGTGACTACGGGCCCGAAGAGGCCGCCATGCAGTCCTATCTGCGCGCCGGCGAGCGCCGGGCGGCGAGCCTCGGCAACCGCGGCCCGATCCGCTTCACCGCTTCGGGCGCGCTCCATCCGGAGATCGTCGAGGCCTATTGGCGATGTGGCTTCTATGTGTTCGAGGGCGTGCTGAAGCGTGCCGAACTCGACGACATCGAGCACGATCTGCACGACATCCTCGACCGCCTGCCGCCGAACCTTCATTGGGCGCGGCCGCTCAGCGACCCGTGGGGCGGTACGTCGGCCGCCAACGGCCGCCACCCGGTGAAGATGTACGAGCCAGCCACCGACGGCCTGCCGAAGGAGGTGGTGTTCCTCATCCTGGGCTCGCTGCAGTTCTCCGAGGCGGCGCTGCGCGTCTACGGCCATCCCGGTCTGCTCGCCGTCGCCGCGGCGATCAACGGGCCCGACTTCGCCCCGTTCAACGAGGCGCTGTGGATCAAGGAGCCGGGCAAGGGCGCCTCGGTCGCCTGGCACCAGGACGGCACGACGCACTGGGATAGCCCCGACTGGGACGAGGGCATCCACGGCTTCAACTTCATGGCCCAGCTCTATGGCTGCACCGCCGCCAACGGCGTGTGGGTGGTGCCGGGCTCGCACAAGCGGGGCAGGATCGACATCCGGAAGCTCGCCATCGAGGCCGGCACCGAGCGGTTGCCCGAGGCGGTGCCGATCCTGTGCGCGCCGGGCGACGTCGCCATGACCAACCGCCAGGCGCTGCACGGCTCGTTCGCCAACACCAGCCCGAGCTGGCGGGTGACGGTGAATTTCGGCTTCCATCGGCGCACGTCGGTGTTGGGGGTCGAGGCGGGCGGCATTCACAACGCGGTGGCGACCTACGACGCCGCGCGGATCCGCGAACGCGCCCGCCTGATCGGCTACGCCATCGATGCCCGCCGCCGGCGCTTTGCCGACGAGGTGCCGTTCACTTATCAGCCGCACGCGGCGGAGGGCCTCGCCTATCGATGGGACGAAGCAGCCAAGGCCGGGCTCAAGGACTACAATCTGCTCGACCTCAGCATCTGAGCATGAAGGCGCTCGGACTCTTGGCCGTGTTGATCGCGACCGGGGGGCCGGCTGCCGCGCAGACCAATTGCGGACAGCTGCCGAAGACGTGGGAGGGCGTGGCTTACGCCGTCTCGGGCGACACGCTGGCCGGGATCGACCTGAAGCCGCGCCTGCGGCTCTGGGGTATCCGCGCGCCGGAGCTCGGCACCGAGCCCGGCGTGCCGGCGATGCGCGCCCGCGCCGCGCTCGCGGACATGCTGGTCTCGGGCGAGCATCGCGTCTCCTGCCGCATCGCCGCCTGGGATCGCGAGTGCCGCGCCGTCGCGCAGTGCACCGTCACGGCCGAATGGCCGGCGGGCTCCAAGGCCCAGCCGCACGATCTGGCGGTCCGCCTGGTCGAGGACGGGTTCGCCTACGGCTTCGGCCTCGAGACGCCGCCCGCCTGGGACAAGGATGCGAGCGCCAAGATCGCGCACTTTGAAGCGCTGTCGCGCCAGGCCCGCAAGGGACTGTGGCCCGACTGGCTGGGCGAGCGCGCTAAGCCCTGAGGGCTTCCTCGGCGAGGCTGTTGTCGACTGCCGTTTCGAACGGCGTGCCCGGCGAGACGAAGCCGCCCGACACCAGGCTGTCACGCAACCGATCGTAGCCCTCGCGCGGCAGGATTGGCGTGGCGTTCCAGATGCCGAGCGCCTGGTAGCGCGCGCAGGCGGCCTGGAGGACCGGCATCGGCAGGTCGGTGAAGTAGCTCGCGATCGCGCTGGCGATCTCGACGCCCGATGCGCTTGCGACCCACGTCTCGGTGGCGGCGATCGCGCGGACCATGCGCTTGAGCTCGTCGCGCCGGGCGGTCAGCGTGCCGCGCCGCGCGTAGAAGGTCGTGTAGGAGGTCGGGCCGCGTCGCGCCGCCTCGTACCAGACCCATGCCGCTTTGTCGGCGAGCAGCAGGCTGGGAAAAGGTTCGAACACCTGGATGACGTCGACTTCGCCCGCCTTCAGCGCCTCGAGGTTGCGTCCCATGGTCTGGTCGGGCACGCGCTCGATCGAGGCGGGATCGATGCCGGCCAGCCGCAGGTCGTGCTGCAGGCACAGCCACGGCGTCGGCACCTCGCTCACGGTCGCGAGCTTCACCGACTTGAGATCGGCGAGCGTGAAGCCGTCGCGCGGCGGCCGGCGGCCCATCAGCAGGAAGGGATCGCGGCCGACCACTTCGCCGAAGCAGACGATGTCGCAGCCCGGCATCTGGTGATAGGTCTCGTTGACCCGCATCGGGCCGCCCCAGCAGACGTCGACCGTGCCGTCCATCAGCCGCTTCGCGGCGTCCTGCGGCCGCGGCGAGCTCGCGAACTTGATTTCGACACCCTCGGCGTCGAAGGCGCCGCGCGCGAGAGCGACATAGAATGGCGCGTAGAAGATCGCGCGCAGCGACTCTTGGAGCGTGATGGCCATGATG
>VBAF01000534.1 GCA_005884705.1 Alphaproteobacteria bacterium | reverse complement strand
GGACAATCCGCCCGAATTCTTCGCGTTCGACGGGGTATTCCGCCGCTCCATCGTCTTTTCCATTGCCATGGCGGTGGTCGGCAACCTGGCGTTCGAGATGGTCGGGCTGCTCGGCTTCGGCACGCTCAGGAACCTGCTTACCGGGCGCTACGTCCAGCCCAAGCGCGAGCTGCGCGCCTTCCTGCTGATCGACATGAGGGATTCGACCGGGGTCGCAGAACAGCTGGGGCCGGTGCGCTTCCATGAGCTGCTCAACGATTTCTTCCGCGACGTCGCCGACGCGGCGCTGGAATGCGAGGCGGAGATCCACAAATACGTCGGCGACGAGGCGATCCTGACCTGGCGCGGCGCCGAGGCGCTGGCCGACGGCGACTGCCTGCGCTGCCCCTTCGTGGCGCGCGACCTGATCGAGCGTCGTCGCAACGAATACACGACGCGCTACGGCGCGATGCCGAGCTTCCGGGCCGCCCTCCACTACGGCGAGATCGTCGCCGGCGAGATCNNCTATGTCGGCGACACGCTGAACGTCGCGGCGCGGCTGCTCGACGCCGCCAAGCAGTTAGGCCGCGAGGTGCTGGTCTCCGACGAGCTGCTCGCGCAGGCGGCCCTGCCGCCGGGCCTGCGCGCCGAGAAGCTGCCGGCTCTCAGCGTGCGCGGCCGCACCGCGCCGCTCGGCGTCTCGGCGGTCAGCGCCTGAGGCGGATGCGGGCGAGGATGCTGCCCAGGATGCCCTTGGGCAGGAAAATGATGAACAGCACCAGCAGCACGCCGTAGATCAGGTTGTCCCAACCCACCGCCTTGGTGCCGAAGCCGATGCGCAAGGTCTCGGCCAGAAGGATGGTGATGATCGCGCCGACCGTGGGTCCGAGGGCGACATAGACTCCGCCGACCACGGCGGCGAACACCATCTGCAACGACACGGCGATGCCGCTCACCGTGTCGGGCGAGATAAACATCTGGTACTGGCCGTACAGCGCTCCCGCGAACGCGGTCATCAGCGCGCTGATCACGGTGATCTTGAGCTTCTCGAAGGTGACGTTGACCCCGGCAGCGGCGGCGGCGTCCTCGTCCTCCGAGATCGCCTCCATGGCACAGCGGTCCATGCTGCGATCGACCCAGCGCCAGATCAGCAGGCCGACCGCCCAGACGCCGAGGGCGATCAGGTACCAGGTCGTCTTGTCGGTGAATTGCAGGGCAGCGAGGTGGCTGCCCTTGGTCGCCTCGGGCGTGTAGCCGAGCGAGCCGCCGGTCCAGTCGCGCGTCGCGGTGATGACCTGCAGCACGATGCCGCTCAGCGCCAGCGTCACCAGCGCGAAATAGTGGCCGGTGATGCGGAAGCGAAAACACGGGTAGCCGACCAGCAGCGCCAGCGCGCCCGCCGCCACCATGGCGAGCGGGATGCCGATCCACGGCGAGACGCCGAGATGATTCCACAGCAGCGCGGTGACGTAGGCGCCGACCCCCATGAAGCCGCCATGGCCGAGCGAGGTGAGGCCGAAGCGGCCCATCATCGACCACGACGTGTAGGCGAACGACCAGATCAGGATCAGGATGAAAATGTGCGTGTGATAGGGATCGCGGTGCACGAACGGCACGGCGATCAGCACCGCGCCGGCGACCGCGAAGCTCAGACGATCGAGATTCACGAGCGCCTCGCCAGCAGTCCGGCGGGCCGGATGAACATCATCAGGATGAAGAATCCGAAGGCGAGCACGTACCCCCATTCGAGGTCGGAAAACAGCCCGCCCAGCGAGATGATCTCGGCGAACACGAAGGCGGCGACGAAGCCGCCGACGAAGTTGCCCAGCCCACCCAGCACGCAGATCAGGAAGGTGATCGGGCCGATCGAGAGCCCGACGAAGGGATGCACGTCGTACATCAGCACCAGCAGGCAGGCCGACAGGCCGGCGAGCGCCCCGCCCAGCGCCGAAGTGATGAGATAGAGGCGGCGCGTGTCGACGCCCATCAGCACCATGATCTGCCGGTCCTGGGCGATCGCCCGGATGGCGATGCCGACATAGGTCTTCTTCATGAAGACATAGACGACGCCCATGCCGATCGCGGCGGCGACGAAGGCGAGCAGGCGGGCGTAGCTGAAATGCATCTCGCCCAGCGCCAGCACCGGCAGCCGGATGCCGATGTTGCGGAAGTCGATGCCGAACCACACGGTGGCGAGGCTCTGGAGGAAGAACAGCACGCCGCCGGTGGCCAGAAGCTGGTTGATCGGCGGTGCCGAAAGCAGCGGCGCGATGACCAGGAGGTGCAACAGGGCGCCGAGGCCCGCCACCGCCAGGATGGCGACCGGCGCGGCGGCCCAGTACGGCACGTGGTAGACCGAGACCAGGTAGTACATCGCGTACATGCCGAACATGATCAGCTCGGCGTAGCAGATCCACGTGACGTCGATGACGCCGAAGATCAGGTTCAAGCCGAGCGCCAGCAGGGCCAGCACGCCGCCCAGCAGGATGCCGCTCAGGATCGCCTCGAGCAGGTAAACGTCGAAGATCTCGAGGAAGCCCGCCATCGCTACCCTTTCGCCTCAAACACCGAGATACGCCTGCTTGATGGTGTCGCTCGACAGCATCTCGGTCGCGCTCCCCGCGGCGCGGATGGAGCCCGCTTCGAGCAGGTAGGCGCGGTCGACGACCTTCAGCACCTGCTGCACGTTCTGCTCGACGATCAGCACCGTGAGCCCGCCCTCGCCGATGCGCCGCACCAGCTCGAAGACCTGCTGCACGACGACCGGCGCCAGGCCGGCCGAAGGTTCGTCGAGCAGCAGCAGCTTGGGGTCGCTCATCAGGGCGCGGCCGATCGCGCACATCTGCTGCTCGCCGCCCGACATGGTGCCCGCCAACTGGTGGCGCCGCTCCTTGAGCCGCGGGAACAG
>VBAF01000237.1:8044-8371 GCA_005884705.1 Alphaproteobacteria bacterium | reverse complement strand
CGCGGGCGACAGCATGCCGGTCGGATAGGTGCCGATCTTGAAGCCGAGCTTGGCCGCCTCGGTCTGCGACGGCGTGGCGCGCGGCGCGCCCGGCGACAGCACGGCGAAGGACGGCCGGCCCTTGGCGGCAGCGATGGCGCGCCTGATCTCCGCGTCGTCGGCCGGCGAGTCGAGGAACAGGATCTCGGCGCCTTCCTCCACGAACATCTCGATGCGCGCCACCGCCTCGTCGATGCCCTGCGTCGGCCGGCAGTCGGTGCGTGCCATGATCAGGATGCCGGAGTCCTTGGCTGCTTGCACCGCGGCGCGGATCTTCATGCGCGCCTC
>VBAF01000237.1:0-7931 GCA_005884705.1 Alphaproteobacteria bacterium | reverse complement strand
GCGCCGCGCACCATGTTGAAGGAATCCATCATCTCGCCGAACGAGACGAGGTCGAGGTCCGGGCCGCCGAGCCGGCTCGCCGCGACGCACGAGCCCGACAGGAAGGCGGTCTTGAAGCCGGCCTCATGGGTGAGCTTGGCCGTGAGGCCGTCCCACACCGCCGGCATCACCACCAGGCCGGGCTCCTTGAGGATTGCCCGCAAACGATCAGGTGCGCTCGTCATCTCGCTATTCCCCCTCTAGATCGGCTTGGCCGCGCTGGCGCTCCAGCGGGTCATCAACTGGTTGCTGGGACGGCTGTTGTCCGCGACCTTGCGCGCCGTCTCGACACCGGCGACCGGCAGGCCCTTCGGATCGAGCAGGCCGACCTGCACCAGCACCGAGGCCTGATCCCAGTAGATATGTTCATGCGCCACCTTGTCTCCGACGAATCGCACGATGGCGACCAGCGGAATCTCGACCTTCCTGCCGGTAGGCGGAACGCCCGGCAGCATCCAGTCGACCTCGCTGGTGTGCGTGAAGCTGAAGATCATCTCGTCGACGATCTGATCGGCGCCGACGGTGCGGCTGACCGGCGTCAACCCGGTGTCCGGCGGGTTGCCGCCGATGAAATGGTATTTGTAGAAACGCTTGAGCTCGGCGTGGCCGACCCCGCCGGTCATGGTTGGCACGTGATTGACGTACGGCGTCGGCACCATCGTCGCCATGGTGGCGTCGACATCGCGGGTCTCGAACTCGTGGCGGCAATGCGCCTCCCACAGTGCGACCAGATCAGGACCAGCCATCGCTCGGCTCCTCCGCCACGGGCGATCAGGATAGCCATTCGCCGGGCCGATTGCTAAGCCATGGTGATGGAGACCTTCGACTACGTGATCGTGGGCGCCGGCTCGGCCGGCAGCGTGCTCGCCAATCGGTTGAGCGAAGACGGCAGCACGACCGTCTGCGTGCTCGAGGCGGGGCCGCGCGACTGGCATCCCTTCATCCACATCCCGGCCGGCTTCATGTATACGCTGGTCGATCCCCGGGTGAACTGGCTCTACACGTCGGAGGCCAGCGAATGGACCGGCGGCCGCCGCATCGCCGCGCCGCGCGGCAAGACGCTGGGCGGCTCGAGCTCGATCAACGGCCACATCTACAATCGCGGCCAGCGCATGGACTTCGACGGCTGGGCGCAGCGCGGCAATCGCGGCTGGGGCTATTCCGACGTGCTGCCCTACTTCCGGCGCAGCGAAAAGCGCATGGCGAGCGAGGCGCATGCCGACGACGAGACCTTCCGCGGCAACCAAGGCCACCTGCCGATCACCGACCTCGACTGGCGCGACCCGATCTGCGACGCCTTCATCGAGGGCGCGGTCGAGCAAGGCATCCCGCGCAACCGCGACTACAACGGCACCCGGCAGGCGGGCGTGAGCTACGTCCAGCGCATCGTGCAGAACGGCCGCCGGGTGAGCGCGGCGCGCGGCTATCTCAAGCCCGCGATGAAGCGACCGAACCTCACGGTGCGCACGCATGCGCAGGCGACGTCGATCGTGTTCGAGGGCAGGCGCGCGGTCGGCATCCGCTACAACAAGGGCGGCCGGCACGGCGCGCCGACCGAAGTGCGGGCCGCCAAGGAGGTGATCCTGTGCGGCGGCGCGGTGAACACCCCGCAGCTCCTGCAGATCTCGGGCGTCGGACCGGCCGCGCTGCTGGGCGAGCTCGGCATCGCGGTGAAGCACGAACTCAGGGGCGTCGGCGAGAACCTGCGCGACCATTACGCCCCGCGGTTCGTCGCCCGGGTCAAGAACGCGCAGACCATCAACGAGCTGTCGCACGGCGTGAAGCTCGCCGGCGAGGTGCTGAAGTACGTCTTCACCCGCCGCGGCATCCTCTCGCTCAACCCGACGCTGGTCTATGTCTTCTGGAAATCCGACGAGGCGGTCGACAATTACGACCTGCAGCTCACCTTCACGCCGGCGAGCTACAAGGAGGGCGTGCAGTCCAAGCTCGACGACTTCCCCGGCATGACCATCGCGTCGTGGCAGCAGCGGCCCGACAGCACCGGCTGGGTGCGGTCAAAGTCGGCCGATCCGTTCACCGCGCCCCTGATCCAGCCGAACTATCTGGCGGCCGAAAGCGACCGCCGGGTGCTGCTGGCCGGCATGAAGCTCGCCCGCCGGCTGCTGCACTCCAAGGCGCTGTCGAAGTATTACGACCGCGAGGAATTCCCCGGCGCCCAGGCGCAGAGCGACGCAGACCTGCTGGAGGCCGCCAAGAAGCGCGGCACAACGACCTTCCATCTCATGGGCACCTGCCGCATGGCACCCGACAGCGATCCGACCGCGGTGGTCGACGACCAGCTCAAGGTGCGCGGCCTCGAGAACCTGCGCGTGGTCGATGCGTCAGTCATGCCGACCATGCCGTCGGCCAACCTCAACGCCTCCGTGCTGATGATCGCCGAGAAGGCCGCCGACCTGATCCGCGGTCGCGCGCCGCTCGACTCGGCGATGCTCAAGGACTGAGCGTGGACGAGCCGGCCGTCGACGCGATCGCGCGGCTGGCGCCCGCCGTCCTGAAGGCGCTCTACGCCCTCGAGTTCGCCGGCCGCCATCTCGCGCCGCCGACGCTGCCGCGGTTGATCGAGGCTCTGGCCGAGCGCGGCAGCGATCTCGAGCCGGCGCTCGCCCAATCGCGCGCGCTCGCCTGGCCCGAGCGGCTGCAGCCGGCGCGCGATTGCCTGGAACGGGCCGGCGACGCGGCGAACCAGAGCCTGTCGGCGCTGCTGTCGGCGCCGGACGCCGAGCAGCCGATCGTCGCCGCCTACCGCGCGCTGCGCGGCTACGCCCGCGCCTGCGAGGCGATCTATCCGATGGCGCCGCATCTGCGGCCCGTCAGCCAGTTCTTCCTCGAAGCCGCCGCACGCGAGGACAAGCCGCGGCTCGCGCGGCTGGCGGCGATCGATCCGATCAAGCCCGATGTCGGCGTAATGCATGTCGGCGGCCCGGCCGGCACGCGCGGCGCCTTCTCGCTCTACGTGCCGGAGGAATACGAGCCCACGCGCGCCTGGCCGCTGGTGGCGGCGCTGCACGGCGGCAGCGGCAATGGCGGTGCCTTCCTGTGGAGCTGGCTGCGCGAGGCGCGCACGCGCGGCTTCATCCTGCTGGCGCCGACCGCGGCGGGCTCGACCTGGTCGCTGATGGAGCCGCAGCTCGATGCCGACAATATCAATCGCATGCTGGCCGAGCTGGACGGCCGCTGGAACCTCGATCCGGCCCGCCGGCTGCTGACCGGCATGAGCGACGGCGGCACGTATACCTATGTCTGGGGCCTGCGGGCCGCCTGCCCGTTCAGCCACCTGGCGCCGGTCGCGGCGGCGTTTCATCCGATGACGATGATGACCATGGCCGACGCCGGCCGGGTGCGCGGCCTGCCGGTCCACATCGTGCACGGCGCGCAGGACTGGATGTTCTCCGCCCGCACCGCGCAAAGCGCCGAGCAGGCGCTCGCCCAGGCCGGTGCCCGCGTCGTCTACCGCGAGATCGCCGACCTGTCGCACACCTATCCGCGCGACGAGAATGGCGCGATCCTCGACTGGTTCCTCGGTCCTCCGGTCACTTGAAGTCGAAATGCCAGGCGCCATCCCATTCAGCCGGCACGCCGCTGCGTGCGAAGTCGAGGCAGCGCGCGATCAGCACGCGACACGGTCCGTCGCCCGGCCGCAGCGCCGCCGCCGTCTCAAAATGCCCGATGGCTTCCGCAAACCGGCCGTCGATATAGGCTGCGCGGCCGGCGAGCCAGTGCTCGAGGAAGACCGCATGGTCGGCGGCCTGCGGAGCCTCGCCGAGCGGCTCGCAGATCTCCATCGCCTCGGTCGTCCCGGCCGCGACGATGCGGTCGATCGGCCGCCAGACAAACTGCTCGGCCGTGCGCGCCGCGACCTCGCCACTCGCCAGGATCTCGGTGCCGTAGACCTTGTTCAGCCCTTCCAGCCGCGACGCCTGGTTGGCGACCGCGCCGACCAGCGTGTAGTTCATGCGCTCGCGCGCGCCGACATTGCCGACGATCGCCGGTCCCGCGTGCAGGCCGAAGCGGGTGCGGAACACCGGCCGTCCGCGCCCGTGCCACTTCTTCGCCAGCGCGCGACTTGCCTCGGCGGCCTGCAGCGCGGCGCGGCAGGCATGCAAGACGTGGTCGGGATCGGGCTCCGGCGCGTTCCAGAACGCCATCACGCTGTCGCCGATATACTTGTCGATCATGCCGCGGTTGGCGGAAATCGCCACGCCCAGCGCCTCGAAATAGTGCGACAGGCGGCTGGTCAGCACCTCCGGCGCGATCGCCTCGCTGATGCGCGAGAAGCCTTCGATGTCGGTGAACATCACGCTGACGTCGCGCCGCTCGCCGCCCACGCCGGTGCTGGCGGGCGAGCGCATGATCTGGCGCACCAGGTCTTTCGACACGTAGTGGCCGAACACCTCGAGCCCCTCGCGCATGCGCTCGACGGCCTCCGACAGGCGCAGCACCTCGGTGATGCGGCTTCGGACCGGCACGCGGTCGGAGAAATCGAGGTCGCGGAAATGCTGCGTCTTGGCGGCAAGCCGCGCCATCGAGCGCGACAGCAGCAACGACACTGCGAACGCCGCCAGGATGGCAAGACCGACCGCCGCGCCGCCGGCCCACGCGCCGCGCGCCAGCAGCGCGCGCGAGATGACCGTCAGCTCCTCGACCGGCACTGCCGCCGCGACCGCGAAGCCGCGGCCATAGAGCGGCGCCAGCGGGTTGACGATCAGCTTGTAGGCGCGGCCGGAGACCTCGACGTCGCGCTGGAGAGGCCGCCCGGCCGATTCGACCACCGTCCGCTTCACCAGCGCGCGCACCGCCTCGTCGCCCGGCAGGCAAGACGCATCGGTCGGATCGCACGGCCTGGTCTCGATGAAAACGTCGGAGGTTCCGCTGGCGATCACGATGACGGCGTTCGGCGTCACCTTGTACTGCACGATCAGGCGGGACAGCGTACCGAGCGAGGCGTCGAAGCCGATGACGCCGCCCTGCGGCATCGGCACGCCGACCGACAGGCCGAGCTCTTGCGACCAGGCGAAGCGATAGGGCGCGGTGAGGGCCGGCGCGCCGCTCCGCAGCGCGCCGCTGTACCAGGGGCGCTGGCGCGGATCGAAATCGCTCGCCCGAGCATGCGGCTCACCCAGGCTGCCGTCGGCGCCGAGGAAGCGCCAGACCTCCTGCCGCGCCGCGCCTTCGCCGGCGATGACGCGCTGCACGATCGGATCGCCCGGTGGAATATGGAACTCGACCCGCTGCGCCGGCGAAGAGGACTCGGTGCGGCCGGCATAGAGCATGCGTCCATCGGGGTAGCCGACGAAGGCTGCATCGACGCCGGGATGACGGCGCAACAAGCCGGCGAGCTGGCGCAGGCGCTGCCCGTCGGCCGCGACGCCGGCTTGCGGCGCAAATTCCGGCTGCTCGCCCAGCGCCTGGCCGAGCGAGACGACGAGGCGCAGATTGTCGCCCAGGAAGCCCGCGACGGCGGTGTCGAGCTCCGCCATGCGCTGGCCGACATCCTCTTTCTCGAGCCGGTCGACCGCGCGCCAGCCGAGCCACAGCAGGCTCGACGACAGCGGCACGACGATCAGCGCCATCAAGGTCAAGATGGTGACGCTGAAAGGAACCGACTGCCGCCCCATGCTCTCCCCTGTCTCGCGCGTCAGTATAGCGCTACCGTAGCGGCGCGACAGTTTTTGGGAACGCCATGACCGCCATCATCCACGATGCCGTGATCGTCACCGGCGACGACGAGGACACGGTGCATTACGGCGCCTCGATCGCGATCGACGGCACCCGGATCGCCGCGATCGGGCCGAATGCCGAGCTGCAGCAGCGCTATCCGTCGGCCGAGCGGATCGACGGGCGCGGCCGCATGGTGATGCCGGGCTTCGCCAACACCCATACCCATCTCACCATGACCCTGGCGCGCGGCGTGTTCGAGGACCTGTCGCCGCCGCACAAGCCGCCCTTCTCCGGCGGGCTGTCGCCGATCCCGCTGCCCGACATGACGCAAGACGAGCGGCGGGTGATGGCGCAGCTCGGCGCGCTCGAGTGCCTGCGCAGCGGCGTCACCTTCATGCTGGAGGATTCCAGCGACATCGACGACTACGCCGAGACCCTGGCCGGCAGCGGCCTGCGTTTCCTGTTCGGCGAACGCGCCTACGACCGGACCGGCACGGCAATCGGCGATCCGGCACCGTTCCAGCTCGACCGCGCCATGGGCGAGAAGCACATGGCGACGATCGAGCGGACCTTCGCCAAATGGAACGGCAAGGCGGACGGCCGCATCCGCATCGCCATCTCGGCCTGGGCGCCGGACATGTGCTCGCCCGAGCTGCTCAAGGACCTCAGCGCCTTGCAAAGCAAGCTCGGCACCTGGATCACCATCCATCTCAACCAGATCTGGGGCGAGGTCGCGGCGGTGCAGGCACATCGCAACCGCCTGCCGACGGAGTACCTGGCCGATCTTGGCTTCCTCAACGACAAGGTGATCTGCGCCCATTGCCGCTGCATGGATCCGCGCGAGGAGAAGCTCCTGGGCGACGCCAAGGTAATCGTTGCCTTCAACGCCGCGATTGCCGCGCGACGCGGCCTCAGCCCGCGGATCGACTCGCTGGAACGCCAAGGCTGCACTATCACCATGGGCTCCGACAACATGGCCGAGGACATGGTCGAGGTGATGCGCACCGGCCTGTTCATGGAGCGGGTGCGCCGCGAGGATGGCCGCAACCCGACACCCGAGCAGGCACTGCGCTGGGCGAGCCGCAACGGCTACAAGGCGTTCGGCATGGCCGACGGCGGCTGGCTGGCGGCGGGCAACAAGGCCGACCTGATCGTGATCGATACCCAGCGCGCCCACCTCGTGCCGATGCTGCGGGCGGTGTCGAACTTCGTGCACAACGGCCAGGCGCGCGACGTGCAGTCGGTGATGGTCGACGGACGATGGCTGATGCGCGACGGCAAGGTGCTGACGATGGACGAGCCGGCAATCGTCGCCCAGGCGCAGGAGGTCGCGAACAAGGCCTGGTCGCGCCAGTTCAAGAAGCGCTTCGACAAGCCGCCGGCCGGCTTCTCACCGGCGGCGCTGCCGTGAGCGCTATTCGACCGACATCCCCGCCTCGCGCACGATCGTCTCGTAGCGCTTGCGTTCGGCGACGATGAAGTCGGCGAACTCGGCAGGCGTGCCGCCGACGGCGACGCCGCCCTGGATCGCGATCACCGAGCGCACGGCCGGCGCGGCGACGGCGCGGATCGTCTCCTCGCTCAGCTTCCTGAGCAGATCGGCCGGCATGTTCTTCGGCCCGACCAGCCCGTACCACGCGACCGACTGGTAGCCCGGCACACCCGCTTCGCCGACGGTCGGCAGGTTGGGATAGTCGGGGCTGCGCTGGGTCGAGCTGACCGCCAGCGCGCGCAGCTTGCCCGAGGTCACGACTTCCTTCGCGTTGGGCTGGATGATCACCATGTCGAGGTTGCCCGCCATCAGGTCGAGCTGGGCGGGATTGCCGCCCTTGTAGGCGACATGCGTGAGATTGAGCCCGGCCATGTGGGCGAACAGCGCCCCGGCCAGATGCTGGGAGGAGCCGCTGCCGCCCGAGCCGTAGGTCAGCGGCTTGGGCGAGGTCTTCGCCAGCGCGATCAGCTCGCCCAGCGTCCTGGCCGGCAGCGAGGGATGCACCAGCACGAGCTGCGGGAAGGTCGCCAGCAGGCTGATCGGCGTGAAGTCGTTGACGCCGTCATAGGGCAGCTTCTTGTAGATCAGCGGGTTGATGGCGTGGCCCATCGCCACCGTCGACAGCGTGTAGCCGTCGCCGGCCGCCTTGGCGACGATCTCGCCCGCCACCACGCCATTGGCGCCGGCGCGATTATCGGCGACCACGACCTGGCCCCAGCTC
>VBAF01000236.1 GCA_005884705.1 Alphaproteobacteria bacterium | reverse complement strand
ACATCGGCTGCAGGGTGCGGGGCGGCGGGCTCGGGGGCGGCCGGCTCGGCCGCGGGCTCGGCGGCGCTCGGCGGCGCTTCGGCGGTCACCTGCGGCGCTTCGGCGCCGATCTGCGGCGCCGATTCCGGCTCGGCCAGCGGATTGTCGATGCTGGACTTGGCGTCGGCCAACGCCTTCTCGCCCTCGCTCATGCCTTCCTGGAGGGCCTGCTTGATCTCCCTGGTCGGATCGAGCGCCTGCAGGTCGAGGCCGGGAGCGCTCTCGAGCTGCTTCTTCACCTCGTCGAGCTCGGACTGGCGCACCATCTCGTCGACATGGCCGCGGAACTCCGACGCCATGCTGCGCGCCTGCGCCATCCACTTGCCCCAGGTGCGCAGCAGCGCCGGCAGTTCCTTCGGACCGATGACGACCAGCGCCACGATCGCGATGACCAGCAGTTCAGGGCTGTCGATGCCGAACATGGGACGCCCGAGCGCTCACACTGCGCCCGTCAGACCTTGGCGGTGTTGTCCTGGTGCGCCTGGCTGGGCGACGAGGTCGTGGTCTGCGCGCTGATCGGCTTGGCCGCGTCGCCGGGCTGGGCTTGCGCCGCATCCTTGTCGGCGCCGTCGCCGGACATGCCCGCCACGCCCTTCTTGAAGGCCGACAGGCCCTTGCCGAAGTCGCCCATCAGGGTCGAGATCTTGCCGCGACCGCCGAACAGCAGCAGCACGACGGCCAGCACGATCAGCCAGTGCCATACGCTGAAGCTACCCATGTGAATGCTCCCAAAACCTATTGCGATCGCCGTTGCCTGATTATGGCATCCGGCCCGAAGCCCCGGCAACCTGTCGATCAAGGCCTTATTGCGGCCCCCCGACGCGGAGGCACGCGGCTCAGCGGCTCTGTTCCTCGGCCGCGAGCGGTTCGTCGGCCTCGTCTTCCGCCGGCTCGAGCGGCAGGTCGGGGTCCTCCGGCCGGAATATGGGAGGCTGGGCGCGCGGGTCCAAGAGGCCGGCCGCCTTCATTTCCTCCTGGCCCGGCAGGTCGTCGAGCGACGGCAGGCCGAAATGCTCGAGGAAGAAGTCGGTCGTGCCCCAGGTCACCGGCCTCGAACAAGAGATCGAGCGTGCCCTTGCTGAGGCCGACACCGCGCACCTGCTCGATCTCGGCGCGCGTCACCGGCTGGTGGTAGGCGATGATCGCCAGGGTCTCGATCGCCGCGCGCGACAACTTGCGCGTCACCGGGCGCTCGATCTTGAGCTTCTCCGAAAGGTCAGGCGCCGTGCGGAAAGCATAGCCGCCAGCGACCTTGATCAGGTTCACGCCGCGGTTGGCATAGATCTCGCCGAGATCGGCCAGCAGCCGCGGCACGTCGGCGTCGTTGGGCAGCCGTTCGGCCAGCTCCGTCTCGTCGAGCGCCTGGGTGCCGGCGAAGATCAGCGCCTCCAGGAGCCGCAGATGCTGGGCGTGGTCGGGAGAAACCACGTCCGTGACGGTGCTGGGCGTGACTTCGGGTTCGGTCGTCACCGGGGCTCACTCCGTTTGCGCAAGTGGATGGGACCGAAACGCTCGGTCTGGCGCAGTTCGATCTGTCCGTCCTTGGCCAATTGCAGGCCGGCCACGAAGGTCGCGGCGAGCGCCGAGCGGCGGCGCGCCGGATCGGTCAGGCCCGCCGGCAGGAAGGCCTCGAGCGCCTGCCAGTCGATGGCGATGCCCAGCATGCGGCCGAGCCGCTCGGCGGCTTCCTCGACCGAGAAGAACTGCATCGGCGCGATCTGGTAGGTGTCGGCGTCCTTGGGCCGGACCTGATGACCGTAGGCGGCCAGCAGGTCGTAGAGCTTCACGTCCCAGATCGCGCGGCGCACGACCACCACGCCTTCGGGCGCGCCGCGGGCAAAGACGTCCCTGCCGAGCTGCGGCCGCGCCATCAGCCGCACGCCCGCCTCCTGCATCGCCTCGAGGCGGCGGAGCTGCCATTGTAGGGCGTCGGCCATCTCCTGGCCGGACGGCTCCTCGCCGGCCGGCGGCTCGGGCAGCAGCAGGCGCGACTTCAGGTAGGCGAGCCACGCCGCCATCACGAGATAGTCGGCGGCGAGTTCGAGCCGTATCCGGCGGGCCTGCGCGACATGGGCGAGGTACTGGTCGACCAGGGCGACCATCGAGATGCGGCGCAGATCGACCTTCTGGTCGCGCGCCAGGGCGAGCAGCAGGTCGAGCGGGCCCTCGAAGCCTTCCAGATTGACGATCAGCTCGCCCTCGCCCGGCGCGATCACGTCGGGCCCACTGGCCGCAAACTTGTCGTCGGCAAATCCGTCGGCAGGAGGAGGCGTGGTCTGATCGCTCATGCAGTCCCGGTTTAATCCAGCGGGTCCGCCTGCCGCCACAGGATTCCCGGCGGCCTTATCCCCATTCGGGGAGCAGTTCGGCGAGCCGTTGGCGAGTTTCGCCCACCATTTGCGGACGGCGATGGCGGGCAAGATGGCTGCGGCCCGCCTCGAAGCGGCGGACGGCGTCCCGGGACATCGGCCCGGTGTGGCCGGCGACCTCGACCATCTCGTCGCGGCGGCCGTTGCAGTGAAGCGCGATGTCGCAGCCCGCCGCCAGCGCCCGCGCCGCCCGCTCGCCGAGCGTGCCGCCCAGCGCCTGCATCGAGAGGTCGTCGGACAGCAGCAGGCCGTCGAAGCCGATATGGCCGCGCACCACCTCGCTCACGCCCCGTGCCGATACGGTGAGCGCCGCGTCGGGATCGACCGCCTCGTAAAGCACATGCGCCGTCATCGCCCACGGCAGGTCGGCGAGCAGCCTGAACGGCAGGAAATCGGTGCGCTCCAGCGTGTCGCGCGAGACGGCGACGCGCGGCAGCGCGTCGTGCGAATCGACGGTGGCGCGGCCATGCCCGGGGATGTGCTTGATCACCGGCATCACGCCCTCGGCCATCAGCCCCTCGGCGGCGGCGCGGCCCAGCGCGGCCACCGTCTCCGGCAGCGCGCCATAGGCGCGGTCGCCGATCACCGCATGGGTCTCGGCAAAGGCGATGTCGAGCACCGGCAGGCAGTCGACATCGCAGCCGATCGAGGCGACGTCCAACGCGAGCAGACGGGAGTTGAGCGCGGTCGCTTCGAGCCCCGCCTCCGGATTGCGCGCGTAGAGCTCGCCGAGCACACGGGCCGGCGGCGCCTTGCGCCAGTGCGGCGGCCGAAGCCGCGCGACCCGGCCGCCTTCCTGGTCGATCAGCACCGGCGCCTCGGCGCGGGCGACACACGACCGCAGATCCTCGGTGAGCCGGCGCGCCTGCTGCGGCCGGTCGATGTTGCGGGCGAACAGGATGAAGCCCAGCGGATCGGCGTCGCGGAAGAAGGCGCGCTCTTCGCCCGAGAGCGCCGGGCCGGCGCAGCCGAAGATCGCTGCCTTCACCGTGCCGGCGCGACGACGACGCAGTCGGCCTTGCGGCTCTTCAAGGTGCCGCAGACGGTCTGCGCCTGCTTCTCGTCGAGCGGACCGGCCTGCACGCGGTACCACACGCCCTTGTCGCCGAGATCGACCTTGGTCGGCTGCATGCGCAGGTTGGCGAGCAGGTCGCCATGCGCCGCCTGGAGCTTGGCCCAGGTCGACTTGGCGACGTCCTCGCTCTTGGCCGAGGCGAGCTGGATGCGCCAGCCGCCGGTCGCGCCCGACATGCCGTCGATCAGGCTGGCAATGCTCGGCCCGCTTTCGCTCGCCGGCGGCGGCGCGTTCGGCGCCTGGGTCACCGTCGGGGCGTTGGCCGGCGGCGTTGGCGTCGGGGTCGTCGCCGGTGCGGCGGCTGACGCGTTCTGGATTGGCGTCGGCGTCTTGCTGGCTTCCGGCTCCTTCGGCGCAGCAGGCATCGGCAGGCCGCCGGCCGGGAGCTTGGGCGTGGCAGCACCCGGCAGCAGCTTTTCGGGCTGGGCCGGCACGGCGCCAGGCGCGATGCGGTTGTAGACTTCCTTGTCCTGGTCGGGCGGGACCAGGCCGCCGGCATTCTCCGGCTTCATCCGGGTCGGCGTCGGCGACGCCTGGACGACCAGGGGCTCGAGCCCCTTGCCGCCGGCGCGGACGTCCTGATTGTGCGCCCACCAGACCACCGAGCCGAAGCTCGCGATGGCGGCGACCGACACCATCATGGTCAGGATGGCGCCGCGGCGGCGGTTGACCTTGGCCAGCAGGGAGTCCCTGGGCGGCGGCGGGATCGAATCGGGTTCGTACGCGACGGGCCGCGCCTGCGGTTCGAGCCGCATGGCCACCGACTCATTGGGTCGGTAGATCCTGGGACCGTCGCCGGAGGGGGACCGGCGGATGTGCATTTCTTCCTTATCTCATCTCTTCGACGGGCGTGACGCCGAAGACCTTTAGGCCTGATCCTATCACAAATCCGACCGCCTGTACCAATGCGAGCCGCGCCCGGGTGAGCTCGACATCCTGCTCGACGATGAAGCGCAGCGACGGCTCGTCCCGGCCGCGGTTCCAATGGGCATGGAACGCGGCGGCGAGGTCGTAGAGATAGAAGGCGACGCGGTGAGGCTCGTGGGCGGCGGCGGCGGCCTCGACCTGGCGCGGCCATTGCGCGATCAGGCGTACGAGCGCGCGTTCGCCGGCATCGCCCAGACGGCCGAGTGGGGCGCTGTCCAACCCCTCGACCGCGATGCCGGCGGCGCTCGCTTGCCGCATGACGCTGCGGCTGCGCGCATGTCCATACTGGACATACCAAACCGGATTGTCGCGTGACTGTTCTGTGGCCTTTGCCAGGTCGAAGTCGAACGGCGCGTCGTTCTTGCGGGTCAGCATGGTGAACCGCACGACATCTGGGCCGACCTCGTCGAGCAGGTCGCGCAATGTAACGAATGTACCCGCCCGCTTGGACATGCGGACCAGCTCGCCGTTGCGCATCACCCGGACGAGCTGGCAGAGCTTGACGTCGAGCTCGCCGCGCTGCTCGGTGATGGCGCTGACCGCCGACTTCAGGCGCTTGACGTAGCCGCCATGGTCGGCGCCCCAGACGTCGATCATGACGGCGAAGCCGCGGCGGAACTTGTCGTGGTGATAGGCGATGTCGTTGGCGAAGTAGGTCCACGAGCCGTCCGACTTCTTGAGCGGCCGGTCGATATCGTCGCCGAACCGGGTCGCGCGGAACAGGGTCTGCTCGCGATCCTCCCAGTCGTCGGGCTTCTTGTCCTTCGGCGGCTCGAGCCGGCCTTTGTAGATCAGGCCCTTGCCTTCGAGATCCCGATAGGCGCGCTCGACCGCGCCCGCCTCGACCAGCGCGCGTTCCGAGGAATAGACCTCGATGTTCACCCCCATGGTCTCGAGGTCGGCCTTGATCTCGGCCATCAGCGAGTCGATCGCGAATTCGCGCATCACCGGCAGCCAGTCGGCCTCGGGCTTGTCGATCCAGCGCGCGCCGTCGCGCTTGGCGATCGCGGCGCCGATGTCCTTCAGGTAGTCGCCGGGATAGAGGCCCTCCGGGATGGTGCCGATCGCCTCGCCCAGCGCCTCCTTGTAGCGCAGGTAGGTCGAGCGGCCGAGGATGTCGACCTGCGCCCCGGCGTCGTTGATGTAGTACTCCTTGGTGACGGCGTAGCCCGCCTTGGCGAGCAGGTTGGCGAGCGCATCGCCCACCACCGCGCCGCGCGCGTGCGCCACGTGCAGCGGACCGGTCGGGTTGGCCGAGACGTATTCGACGTTGACCTTGGCCGCCCCGCCCATGGTCGAATCGCCATAGGCGACGCCCTCCTTCAGGCACTCGCCCAGCCGCTCGAGCCAGAACGAATCGCTGAGCTTCAGGTTGATGAAGCCCGGCCCTGCGATGGCGCCGTCCACGACATCGGGATCGGCCTTGAGCCGCGGCAGCAGCGCGTCGGCGATCTCGCGCGGCTTCTTGCCGGCGGCCTTGGCCAGCACCAGGGCGGCGTTGGTCGCGATGTCGCCGTGCGCCGGATCGCGCGGCGGCTCGGCGGTGATGGCGGCGAAATCGAGCGCAGCCGGCAGCTCGCCGGCGGCCTGCATGGCGCGCAAGGCGGCTTCGATCACGCCGATGAAATGACGGTAGGGATTCATGGGCCGCGGGTATTGCCTAGTCCGCCGGGTTTGTCATCTGGCAGCGCGGTCCGACGGTTTTCGCCGTTTTCACCGTTTTTGCGGAGGTCACCGAAAACCGCGGCGAGGCCGAGCGCCTCAGCGCGCGTGCATGGTCGCGGGCGGTCCAGTGGTTGAGAGCGGCGAGCCGCTCGTCGGGTGCCTGAAAGAGATAGAAGGTGCTCATGCGCGCGATTGTGCGCGCGGGAGAGCCAACCTCCTATTATGGGCATTGGCCCTCGAATTCTGCCCTGTAAATCGGCCCGAAATTCGCGAGCCATTGCCCAATTAGACTTGCCGAAAACAAGCTTATCCACAGGCCGCCGCGACCCCTCTATGATCGAGGAGACGTCGACCATTGTGCGAGGCAGGACCATGCGGACACTACGGGATAGCCACATCGTCATCACCGGCGGCACCGGAGCGCTGGGTTCGGCCGTGGCCAGGGCCCTGGTCGAGGCCGGCGCGCATTGCCACGTGCCGGCAATCGAGACGTCGGTGCCGGCCGACCGCTTCCCGAAGGACAAGGTGTCCGTCACCACCAACATCGACCTGTCGGACGAGGCGGCGGTCGAGGGCTTCTACGCCAAGCTGCCGGCGCTGCATGGCGTGGTGAACATCGCCGGCGGCTTCGCCTGGGCGCCGATCGCCGACAGCCCGCTCAAGGTCCTGCAGCAGCAGCTCTCGATGAACCTGGTGTCGTGCGCGCTGAGCTGCCGCGCCGCGGTGGCCAACTTCCGCAAGGCCGGCCAGGGCGGACACATCGTCAACATCTCGGCGCGGCCGGCGCTCAATCCGCGCCAGGGCGCCAACATGACGGCCTACACCGCCTCGAAGGCCGCCGTCGCCGCCTTCACCGTGGCGCTCGCCGAGGAGCTCAAGGGCGAGAACATCTCGCTGATCGCCCTCGCCCCCTCGACCATCGACACGCCGACCAACCGCAAGGACATGCCCAAGGCCGACCATGCGAGCTGGGTGAAGCCCACCGCGATCGCCGAGCTGATCGTGGCGCATCTCGGCCTCAGCGAGACGATCAACTCCGGCGCGCTGATTCCGGTCTACGGCAAGGCGTGAGCGCTGGCGGCGTGTCACTGGAGTGACGCCCCAGCTAGAGTCTTTCCGGCAGAGGTGGATTGGCCCTTTCCTCCCCATTCTGATGGGGAGGTGGCGGCGTCATACGCCGACGGAGGGGTCATAAGCAGCAGTCGCGTTGCTCATGACCCCTCCGTCGCGGATAGGGCACTTTCGCACGAAGTGCGAAAGTGCCTACGCGACACCTCCCCATAAGAATGGGGAGGAAAGCTGTGACAGCCGATTCCGTCTCCATCGAAAAGACTCTAGAGTCTTTCCGGTTGGACCAGAAACACCTCACCCTGAGGAGCGGTCCGCAGGACCGCGTCTCGATGAGCGCGAAGTAGCCTTCGCGCCTTGGTGGGAACGAATACCTCGTTTGGCGCCCATCCTTCGAGACGCACGCCTTCGGCGTGCTCCTCGGGATGAGGCCATTCTCTTGCTCAGCGATTCGAAATTCGTCGGAAAGACTCTAGCTCCACAAATCGAACAGCCGCTTGTGCTCGTCGAGCGCGTAGCGGTCGGTCATGCCGGCGATGTAGTCGGCGACGATGCGGGCGCGGTTGGCGCGCTCGGCCAGTTCGGCGCGCTCGCGCCACGGCGGCGGCAGGCAGTTGGGCTCGGCGAACAGCAGGCCGAACAGGTCCATCACCACGCGGCGCGCCTTGGAGTGCGAGCGGTTGAGATGCCAGTGCTCGTACATGCGCTTGTAGAGGAAGGCCTTCACCGTGCGGTCGGTCGCGGCCATCTGCTCGGAGAAGCCGACCACCGGGCGGCCGAGCGCGCGGATCTCGGCGACGGATTTCGGCTCGGCGTCGGCGAGCCGGCGGCGGGTCTCGGCCAGCACGTCCTCGACCATGGCGTTGATCATGCGCCGGATCGCCTCGTGGATCAGGCGCGGCTGGGCGATGCCGGGATATTGCCGCTCGACTGCGACGAACATCTCGCCGACCAGCGGCAACTGCCGCAGATCGGCAATTTCAAAAAGCCCGGCGCGCAGGCCGTCGTCGATGTCGTGGTTGTTGTAGGCGATGTCGTCGGACAGCGCGGCGACCTGCGCCTCCGGCCCGGCATGGCCCTCGAGCTCGAGATCGTGGTCGCGGCAGTATTCGACGATCGCCGCCGGCAGGTCCTCGAGCGTGCGGCCGTCCTTGAGCAAGGGGCCGTTGTGCTTGACCGCGCCTTCCAGCGTCTCCCACGTCAGGTTGAGCCCGTTGAACTCGGCATAGCGCTCCTCGAGCTTGGTCAGGATGCGCAGCGTCTGGGCGTTGTGGTCGAAGCCGCCGAACGGCTTCATCGCCGCGTGCAGCGCCTCCTCGCCGGCATGGCCGAACGGCGTGTGGCCGAGATCGTGGGCGAGCGCCACGGCCTCGGCGAGGTCCTCGTCGAGCCGCAAGGTGCGGCAGATCGTGCGGGCGATCTGCGCCACCTCGAGCGAATGGGTCAGCCGGGTGCGGTAGTGGTCGCCCTCGTGATAGACGAAGACCTGCGTCTTGTGCTTGAGCCGCCGGAACGCCGTCGAATGGATGATGCGGTCGCGGTCGCGCTGGAACGGGCTGCGCAGCGCCTCGGGCTCGGCATGCAGGCGGCCGCGGCTCGCCCACGGCAGGGTTGCGTAAGGCGCGAGCGGCTGGGGACGCCACAACTCTTCGGCCACAGGGCCTCCTCTGGAGCGCCGATTGTTACGACTTCCCCGTCGCCGCAACAACCTTGTGCGTGCCGTCCCAGATCATGTCGCCCGCCACATAGACGATGATCAGGAAGCCGATCCAGGCCAGCCAATGGTGGCGGTCGAGGATGCGGGCGATGAAGTTCGACGCCATCGCCATCAGGATCACCGACAGGACCAGGCCGAACCACAGCACCGCGCCGGCGACGGCGAGCACGTTGTCGAGCGACATCGAGACGTCGGCGGCGATGATCTGGATCATCGCCTGGCGCATGCTCTTGGGCGCGGCCTGCGCGGCCCTGTCGACCTCGCTGGTGTGGTGCGTGGACTTGAGCCTGAGCTCGCGATACATGCGCCACGCCACCCACGCCAGCAGCAGGCCGCCCGCCAGCGTGAGCCCGATGATCTGCAGGAGCTGGGTGGTGATTGCTGCGAAGCCGATGCGCAGGATGGTGGCGCCGGCGACGCCCCAGAAGATGATCTTGGTGCGGTTCTCAGGCGGCAGCCCGGCGACCGCCATGCCGATGATGATCGCATTGT
>VBAF01000551.1 GCA_005884705.1 Alphaproteobacteria bacterium | reverse complement strand
CCCTCGAACCATTCGACGTGGCTGTCGCCCTCGAAGGCCAGCATATGGGTGGCGATGCGGTCGAGGAACCAGCGGTCATGGGAGATCACCACGGCGCAGCCGGCGAACTCGACCAGCGCCTCTTCGAGCGCGCGTAGCGTATCGACGTCGAGATCGTTGGTCGGTTCGTCGAGCAGCAGCACGTTGGCGCCCGACTTCAGCATCTTGGCGAGATTCACGCGGTTGCGCTCGCCGCCGGAGAGCTGGCCGACCTTCTTCTGCTGGTCGGCGCCCTTGAAGTTGAACGAGCCGCAATAGGCGCGGCTGGAGACTTCCTTGCTGCCGAGCTTGATGATATCGAGGCCGCCCGACAGCTCCTCCCACACCGTCTTGTTGGCATCGAGCGTCTCGCGGCTTTGGTCGACGTAGCCAAGTTTCACCGTCGGGCCGACCGAGAAGGTGCCCGAATCGGGCTTGTCCTGGCCGGTGATCATCTTGAACAGCGTCGTCTTGCCGGCGCCGTTGGGCCCGATCACCCCGACGATGCCGCCCGGCGGCAGCCCGAAGGAGAGGTTGTCGATCAGCAGCCGGTCGCCGAAGCCCTTGGAGATCTTGTCGGCCTCGATCACATGGTCGCCGAGCCGCGGCCCGGCCGGGATGACGATCTGCGCCTTGTCGAGCGTCTCCTGCTTGTCCTCCTCGACCATCTGGTTGTAGGCGGCAATGCGCGCCTTGCTCTTGGAGCGCCGTGCCGACGGGCTGGTGCCCATCCATTCGAGCTCGCGCTGCATGGTGCGGCGGCGGGCGTCGACGGTCTTCTCCTCGACCGCCAGGCGCTGGTCTTTCTGCTTCAGCCAGGACGAGTAGTTGCCCTCCCACGGGATGCCGGCGCCGCGATCGAGCTCGAGGATCCAGCCCGCGACATTGTCGAGGAAGTAGCGGTCGTGGGTGACCGCCACGACCGTGCCGGGGAACTCGGCGAGATGGCGCTCCAGCCAGGCCACCGACTCGGCGTCGAGATGGTTGGTCGGCTCGTCGAGCAGCAGCATGTCGGGCGTGCTGAGCAGCAGGCGGCACAGCGCCACGCGGCGCTTCTCGCCGCCCGACAGCTTCTCGACATCGGCCTCGGGCGGCGGGCAGCGCAGCGCGTCCATCGCGACCTCGACGGTGCGCTGCAGGTCCCAGCCGTTGCCGGCGTCGATCTTCTCCTGCAGTTCGGCCTGCTCGGCGATCAGCTTGTCCATGTCGGCGTCGGGATCGGAGAAGGCGTTCGACACTTCCTCGAAGCGCGCCAGCGCGCTGGCCATCTCGCCGGCGCCCTCCATGACGTTGCCCAGCACGTCCTTGGCGGCGTTGAGCTGCGGCTCCTGCTTGAGGAAGCCGACCTTGACGCCCTCGGCCGCCCAGGCCTCGCCGGTGAAGCTGTCGTCCTCGCCCGCCATGACCTTGAGCAGGGTCGACTTGCCGGCGCCGTTGAGGCCGAGCACGCCGATCTTGGCGCCCGGCAGGAACGACAGCCAGATGTCCTTCAGGACCTGCTTGCCGCCCGGGAAGGTCTTGTTCAGACCCTTCATCACGTAGATGTACTGATACGAAGCCATCTTGATTCCTTGCTGTGGCGAGGCTTGTAGCGAGCCGACCGGCACGGTTCAATGTCGGCAATGCTCGCCGAACCCGCGGTCCTGGCGCTGTCGCTGGCCTATCTCGGCCTGCTGTTCGCCGTGGCCTATTTCGGCGACCGCCATCAGCGCGCGTGGTCTGCAAGTTCCACGATCGCGCCCACCGTCTACGGCCTGTCGCTCGCCATCTACTGCACCTCATGGACCTTCTACGGCGCGGTCGGTCGCGCCTCGACGACCGGCTTCGATTTCATCCTGATCTATACCGGCCCGGTGCTGGTGGTCACCGCGGGTTACCCGCTGGTCGCCAAGCTGGTGCGGGTCGCCAAGCAGCAGAACGTGACCTCGATCGCCGACTTCCTCGCCTCGCGCTACGGCAAGAGCCGCGCCGTCGGCGTCACCGCCACGCTGTTCGCCACTGTGGGCGTATTCAGCTCCAGGCGGTGTCGTCGACCTTCCGGGCGGTCGCCGAGCCGACGCCGTGGATCGACGGCCGCGCCGGCGTGGTCCACACCGACACCTCGCTGATCGTCGCCGGCCTGATGGCGGTCTTCACCATCCTGTTCGGCGTGCGCAACGTGCAGGCCTCCGAGCAGCATCGCGGCATAATGCTGGCGATGGCCTTCGAATCGGTGGTCAAGCTGGTGGCGCTGCTCACCGTCGGCCCGTTCGTGCTGTTCGTGCTGTTCGACGGCCCGTCCGACCTGTGGCGGCGCCTGGTCGACCAGCCGGTCATCCTCGAGCAGGTGACGCGCGAGGGCTCGCCGCTCAGCTGGGTCGTCACCACGCTGCTGTCGGCCATGGCCTTCCTCTGCCTGCCGCGCCAGTTCCATGCCGCCGTCGTCGAGCATGGCCATCCGGCCAGCCTGCGCACCGCCCGCTGGCTGTTCCCGAGCTACCTCGTCCTGGTCAATCTCTTCGTGCTGCCGATCGCGGCGGCGGGCCTGCTGCTGCTCGGGCCCCGGGTCAACGCCGACCTCTACGTGCTGCAGCTGCCGCTCAGCCACGGCGAGGGCTGGCTGTCGGCGCTGGTCTTCATCGGCGGCCTGTCGGCGGCGACCTCGATGGTGGTGGTCGCCTGCATGGCGCTGTCGGCGATGATCGGCAACGAGCTGCTGATGCCCTACGTGCTGCGCCGCCAGCAGAGTTGGACGCGCGGCGGCCAGCAGCAGATGGGTCCGCTGGTCGTGTTCGTGCGCCGCGCCGCCGTCGTGCTGATCCTGATGGCGGCGTACGCCTACGAACGGGTCATCTCCGGATATCTGCCGCTCGCCTCGATCGGCCTGATCAGCTTCGCCGCGGTGTCGAACTTCGCGCCCGGCCTGGTGCTAGGGCTGTACTGGCGGCGCGCCCATCGCTACGGCGTCGTTGCCGGTCTGATCGGCGGCTTCGTGGTCTGGCTCTATGCCTTGCTGCTGCCAAGCCTGCGCACGACGCCCGCTGGCCCGGCGGCGCCGCTGCACGACTGGCTGCCGGCGCCGTTCGCGTCGCTCGATCCGGTCGGCCAGGGTTTCGCGGTCGGCATCCTGGTCAACACGCTGCTGCTGGTCGGCGTCTCGCTGCTGGTGCGCGCCACCGGCGCCGATGCCGAGCAGGCCGACGCCTTCGTCGTCGGGCCCGAGCCCGAGCCGCAGGCGCAGCCTGTGCCGGCCGACGCGCAACGGATTGCCGAGCTGCGCGAGTTGCTGGCACGCTTCGTCGGTTCCGAGCGCACCGAGCGCGCGCTTGGCGGGCCGATGTCGCTGCCGGCGGCGCTGGCGCAGACCGAGCGCGTTCTGTCCGGCACCCTGGGGGCGGCTTCGGCGCGGGTCATCGTCGGCGCCTTCGGCCGGCGCGGCCGGCTGCTCGGCCGCAGCGCCCGCGCGCTGATCGACGAGGCGTCGGAGGCGATCCGCTACAACTACGACATCCTGCGCAACAGCCTCGACCATGTCGGCATGGGAATCGCCGCCTTCGACAAGGAGGGCCGACTCGAGATCTCCAATGACCGCTTCGCTGCACTTCTGCCGCTCGACCATGCGCTGCTGCGCCGGCCCGAGGCGCCACTCACCCATGAGGTCGCCACCCGAGGTGACGGAGCAGGCGGCGGGCTGGTCGTCGAATTGCGGCTCGATCCGCTGCCGGGAGGCGGCTTCGTCGCGACCTGCAACGACGTGACCACACGCGTGCGCACCGCCGAGGCGCTGCGCGACAGCGACCGCCAGCTCCGGCGCGCCGCCGAGACGCTGGAGCAGCGGGTCGCCGCGCGCACCGCCGAGCTCGAGGCGAGCCGCGCCGAGGCCGAGGCGGCCAATCTCGGCAAGACCCGCTTCATCGCCGCGGCGAGCCACGACCTGCTGCAACCGCTGCATGCGGCACGCCTGTTCACGGCGGCGATGATGGATCGCGAGCCGGGCAACGACCTCGGCGGCAAGATCGATGCGAGCCTGGGCGCCGTCGAATCGCTGCTCGACACGCTGCTCGACATCTCCAAGCTCGACGCCGGCGCTTTCAAGCCGGAGAAGCGGCCGTTCGCGCTGCAGCCGCTGTTCGAATCGCTGGCCACCGCCTTCGCGCCGGTCGCCGCACGGCACGATGTCGACCTGGTGATGGTGCGCAGCCGCGCCTTCGTCGACACCGACCCGGCCTTCCTGCGCCGCATCCTGCAGAACCTGCTTTCGAACGCGCTGCGCTACGGCCAAGTCGAGGGACGGCCGCACCGCGTGCTGCTCGGCTGCCGGCGGGAAGGCCAGTCCTTGCGCATCGAGGTCAAGGACAACGGGCCCGGCATCCCGGCCGACAAGCAGCAGATCATCTTCGACG
>VBAF01000550.1 GCA_005884705.1 Alphaproteobacteria bacterium | reverse complement strand
CGCCGATTGCCGGCGCCGCTGCGGCTCGCCTGCAGCAGGCTGGTCGACAGGCCAAGCATGCCGGCGGCGATCGGCCGGCGCTCCTCCTCGTAGCTGCTGAGCAGGATTCGCCGCGCGCCGGCCAGCACGGCGGCAATCTTCCAGCCGAGATTGTAGGAATCCTGCACGCTGGTATTGAGGCCCTGCCCGCCGGTCGGCGGATGAACGTGCGCCGCATCGCCGGCGAGGAGGACGCGATCGACCCGGTAGCGGTCGGCCAACCGGGCGTTCATCGAATAGGCCGAGGCCCACGAGACTCCATGGACCCGGATGTCGTCGCGCCGCGTGCGCTGGGCGATCATCGCCTGCAGGCCCGCAGCTGACAGGTCGACCTCGCCCTCGCCCGGCACCCGTGCCTGGAGCTGGAACTGGTCGGTGCCCATCAGCGGGCAGAGCGACATCGACTGCGGCGTGCCGTCGTTCCAGCGATGCCAGGCCTCGCGGCCCACGCCATCGAGCAGGAGATCGGCGACGAGGGCGCGCACGCCCAGCGTCTCGCCGGGAAAGCCGATGCCCAGCACCTGCCGCACCGTGCTGCGTCCACCATCACAACCGACCAGGTAACGCACGCGGATGGCGGCGCCATTCACGGTCGCCGTCACGCCGTCGTCGTCTTGCGTGAAGCTCTCCAGCGCCCGGCCGTAGTGCGGCCGATGGCCGAGCTCGGCCAGGCGCCCGCGCAGGATCGCCTCGGTCATGAACTGCGGCAGCATCAGCGGAATGGGATACGGCTCGCGCGGCGTCGGATCGCTGATCTCCTGGAACGGCGAGTCCGCGAAGCTGCCGTCGGCATGGTGCGCGCGCTGCGGCGGATAGGGACCGCCCGCGGCGACCAGCCGGTCGACCACGCCGATGTCCTCGAACACCTCGAGGCTGCGCGGCTGGATGCCCTTGCCGCGCGAGCCGCGGAACGGCTCGGCGGCTGAATCGATCAGCCGGAAGGCGACGCCGCGCCGGGCAAGCTCGATCGCCAGCGTGAGGCCCGCCGCCCCGGCGCCGCAGATCAGCACGTCAGTTTCCATGGTATCGTGTCGCCAACAAGGAGTTCAGTCCGTGCAGCTTCAGCTCAAGACCTGGCCGTTCGTCGAGGACTATCTCAAGAGCAAGACCGGCATCATCATCCCGATCGGCTCGACCGAGCAGCACGGCCCGACCGGCCTGATCGGCACCGATGCGCTGACCGCCGAGATGATCGGCCGCGGCGTCGGCGAGAAGGTCGGCGCGCTGGTGGCGCCGACCATCTCGGTCGGCATGGCGCAGCATCACCTCGCCTTTCCCGGCTCGATGACGCTCAAGCCCTCGACGTTGATCGCGCTGATCCGTGACCAGGTGATGTCGCTCGCCCGGCACGGCTTCACGCGCTTCTATTTCCTCAACGGCCACGGCGGCAACGTCGCGACCGTGACCGCCTCGTTCTCCGAGATCTACGCCGAGCGCTCGATGGAGCGGATGTCGAACCAGCCCTCGATCAAGTGCGTGCTGCGCAACTGGTGGGAGAGCGCCGGCATCAGGGCCCTGCGCACCGAACTCTACGGCAATGCCGAGGGCAGCCATGCCACGCCCTCGGAGGTGGCGCTCACCTGGTACGGCTACCCGCACACCATGCAGCAGAAGCCGATGGAGCCGCGCATTGCCCCGACCGGCAGCTTCGCCGACGCCGAGGACTATCGCCGCGCCTTTCCCGACGGCCGCATCGGCTCGGACCCCAACCTCGCCACGCCCGAGCACGGCAAGCGGATCTACGAGACCGCGGTCACCGATGTCGCGCGCGACTACGAGGCGTGGGTGTCGCGCTGAGGACTCAACGCCAGTCATCGATGACATAGACGCCGGGCCGCGAATAGCCCGGCTCGTT
>VBAF01000235.1:498-8452 GCA_005884705.1 Alphaproteobacteria bacterium | reverse complement strand
CTATGCCGGCTGGCCGGGAGATCCCCACCTGAAGGCGCTGTGCGGCGGCGACGTGCTGCCGCGCCGCCTCGCGGCCGATCTGCTTCCGCGCGTGAGCCAGCTCTGGAACATGTACGGTCCGACCGAGACCACGATCTGGTCGTTGCGCCATCGCGTGACGGAGGCGGAGAGCCAGATTCCGATCGGCACGCCATTGGGCAACACGACTGTCCACGTGGTCGATCGCGATGGCAACCCGGCACCGGCCGGCGTTGCGGGTGAGCTGCTGATCGGCGGCGCCGGCGTGGCACGCGGCTATCGCGGCGATCCTGAGCTGACGGCGCGCCGCTTCGTCTCGCTGCCGGCGTTCGGCCAAGGGCGTCTCTATCGCACCGGCGACGCGGTGAAGAGGCGGACGGACGGGCCGCTCGAGTTCCTCGGCCGCACCGACAACCAGGTGAAGATCCGTGGCTTCCGGGTCGGGCTCGAGGAGGTCGAGGAGGCGCTGGCGGGCTGCCCGGGCGTCGCCGCCGCGGCCGTCGTGACGACCCCCGACGCCTCGGGCCAGAGCTCGCTCGCGGCGTTCATCGTCGAGGCAATGGGCGGCACGGGCAACGCCGCGTCCTGGCAGGCCGCGCTGCGCAACCGCCTGCCGGGCTACATGGTGCCGACGCTCTACAGGGTCGTGCCGTCGCTGCCGATGACCGCCAGCGGCAAGATCGACCGGGCGCGACTTCCCAGGATCGAGGCTGCCGCGCCGACCAGCCGCGGCGCACCGCGCGACCCGATCGAACGCGCGCTGGTCGGGCTGTGGCAGGAGCTGCTGGCCGTCGCGCAGCCCGGCATCGACGACAATTTCTTCGACCTCGGCGGCCATTCGCTGCTTGCCTTCTTGCTGCTGGCACGCATCAAGGCACTGTGGGGACAAGAGATTACCATGGCCGCGCTGTTCAATGCGCCGACGATCAGGGGTCTCGCCAACCTGCTGCGCACGGAAGGTCAGACGGCATTCTCCCATCTGGTCCGCCTGCGGCCGGGGACGGGTCGGCCGCTTTTCATCGTGCATGGCATCCTCGGCAACGTGCTGCAGCTTGCCGCCTTGGCCCGCCTGCTGCGCACCGGGAGGCCGATCTGGGCGTTGCAGGCGCGCGGTGTGGATGCCCGGTTTGGGCCGCACGAGACCATCGCCGAGATGGCCGACGCCTATCTCGCGGCCATTCGCACCGAGCAGCCCGAGGGGCCGTACGCGCTGGCCGGCTACTCCTTCGGCGGGCTGGTGGCCTACGACATGGCGGTGCGGCTGCGCCGGCAGGGCGAGCCGGTCGAATTTCTGGCGCTGTTCGAGAGCGACCTGCACGAGCGCCATCTGCCGCTCGCCGCCAAGATTGCCTACCAGGGGACGCTGGCAAGACGGGTGATCCGCAAGCTCGCCGTCCTGCCGCGCAGCGCCTGGCGCGGCTACATGAGCGAGAAGCTGCGCAAGCTGAAGACCAAGTTCGGCGCCGGTCCTGGCGAGGTACCCACGCTGCTGCGCGACATCCCGCCCGATCTCGCCGATCGCTATCGCCGGATGTACGAGATCGGTCTCGGCGAATTCCGGCGCTTCAAGCCCGGCCGGTATGACGGCAGGTTGAGCGTCTTTGCCGTTCAAGGACCGCGCTTCGACGCCTGCGATCCGTTGCCGATCTGGCGGCGGGCCGCCGCTGCGGTCGACGTCTTCCGGATCGACGGCGACCACACGACCATCATGGATCCGCCGCACGTCCGGTCGCTGGCCGACCGGTTGTCGATGTGCCTAGAGCCTTTCCGGTAGAGGCGGAATCGGCTGCTGCAGCTTTCCTCCCCATTTTGATGGGGAGGAAAGGGCAAATCCACCTCTGCCGGAAACCGCCCTAGCGCGTTGCGAGGCTGGTGACCGCGCCGCCGGTCGAGGTTCGCCCGCCATCGACCACGAACTGGCCGCCGGTCGTGTTCGAGGCGAGGTCGGAGCAGAGGAACAGCACCATGTTGGCGATCTCCTCCACCGTCGAGTAGCGGCCGGTCGGCAAGGCCGCCTGGTAGCGCTTGCCGACCGCAGCGGGATCGTCGGGCGAGAGCTGCTGCTCGAGGGCGTGGATCATGCGCGTGTCGACCGGGCCGGGGCAGACCGCGTTGATACGGATGCCCTGGCGCGCCACTTCGCCGGCCGCTGTCTTGGTGAGGCCGATGACGGCGTGCTTGGAGGCGACATAGGCCGGCATGCCGGGCGTGCCGACCAGGCCGGCCACCGAAGCGGTGTTGACCACCGTGCCGCCGCCCTGGCGGATCATCTCGGGCAGCACATGACGCAAGCCGAGGAAGACGCCCTTGACGTTGACGCCGATCACCGCGTCGAACATCGCCTCGTCGTACTCGGCGACCGGCGCCACCTTGCCCTCGATCCCGGCATTGTTGAAAAAGCAGTCGATGCGGCCGTATTTGTCGAGTGCCGCCTTCACATAGGCCTTCACCTCCGCAGACTTGGTGACGTCGGCGGTGACGGCGAGAGCCTCACCGCCGTTCTGGCGGACGATGCCGGCGGTGGCCTCGGCCGCCGCGCCATCGCGATCGACCGCGACCACTTTCGCGCCGTGGCGCGCAAAGCCCACGCAAGCTGCGCGCCCAATGCCGTTGCCGCCGCCTGTGACCAAGGCGACCTTGCCGCTGAAATCCATGCTTCCTCCCCTTGTCCGACCTTTCCGGGAGACTACCATTGTCGGCCATGACCATCACCGTCATCCCTCGCCATCCCGCGCTCGGCGCGGAGGTCCGCGGCATCGACATGCACCGGCCAATCGACGGCGCCACCCGGCAGGCCGTCGTCGACGCCTGGACGGCGCATCTGGTCCTGGTGTTTCCCGACCAGGACGTCACCGACCAGGAGCATGTCGCCTTCACCCGCCATTTCGGCGAGCCCGAGATCTTCCACCAGACCTCGCTCAACCTGCGCTCCGACCGGGTGAAGGAGATCTTCCTGGTCACCAACGTCGACGAGAACGACCGGCTGATGACGCCGAGCGAACCGTCGCAGAAGCAGCTCTCCTCGGCGCGCCAGTGGCACACCGATTCGAGCTATCGGCCGATGCCGAGCGTCGGCTCGCTGCTGCACGGCATCGAGATCAGCCGGACCGGCGGCATCACCCAGTTCATCAACATGTACAAGGTCTACGACGAGCTGCCGGACAGCCTGCGCCGCCAGGTCGAGGGCCGCAGGGCGCGGCACGATTTCGGCATGCTGCACCGGATCACCGGCGCCCCGGCGCCGACCAAGGCCGAGCAGGCGGCGATGCCTGCGGTGTGGCATCCGATGGTGCGCCGCCATCCGGTGAGTGGAGCCAAGTCGCTCTATATCAGCTCGATCTACAACGACGCGGTCGAAGGCCTCGACGAGGCGGCGTCGCAGCGCCTGATCGAGCAGCTGTCGGACTTCGCCGCCCAGCCGCAGTACATGTACCGCCACGTCTGGCAGCCGCATGACGTGCTGATGTGGGATAACCGCTGCACCGTGCACGCCGTGACGCCGCACGATCCCCAGGAGCGCCGCGTCATGCATCGCACCACGATCGTCGGCAGCGAACCGGTGACGGCGGGCTGACGCGTTATGCGAGCAGGCTTTTCAGGATTTCAGCGCGCTTCAGCGTGTCCATGGAATAATCATGGCCTGTGGTGCGTGCATCCGGATCGAGACCTTGCGAAAAGCTGCAGTAGGCCCAGAGGCCGGAATTGTAGGCGGCGATGGAAATGCGCAGCAGATCGTGAGGATCGAGATTGGCCACCCCCTGGAACGAAACACCCCCGACCTGAAGATTCTTGCCTTGACCGTCGATCACCTGCTGCCGCTTTTGGTTGAGCACGAAGGCTCCCTTGTCGATGCCTGCAGCGACATCCTTCCATTGCCCGGAGTGGCACCAGTCGGCGAAGCTTCGGTCGTCGATTTGCATGATGCCGTAGCCGTGACCGCCATCGCCGACGATGTTGTTCATATTGGTTTCCCGCGAAGCGACTCCGAGCAGGACTTCCATCGGGAAACCATAGTCTGTGGCCGCCTTTTGGAAGGCGGCGAGCCAGTTGTACGTTTTCGCGCGATTGAATTGGATCGTAAGATCGTGTGGATTCCACGCAGGCATGCAGTGCCCTCCCTCATCCAGGTGAGAAGTATATGCACAGAATAACAATTCCACCAAGAGTAGTATCCGTACCAGCATCGTGCCCGGTCTAGAAGGAGACAATGGACCACGTTGCCAGCGTTCCCTCGGCCGCCTCCGGCCGCATGTCGCCCGAGGCCGTCGGATTGGCGGTCGTGCTGCATGCCGCGCTGGCGTTGGCGCTGTGGGCGTTGGCGGCCTACCGGCCGATCATCGAGCTGCCGGAAGAGCCGATCGAGATCACCATCGAGAAGCCCAAACCGCCCGAGCCGCCACCGCCGCCGCCGCCACAGCAAGCCCAGCCGAAGCCCCTCCCGCCGCCGCCGGTCGAGGGGCTGCGGCCGCCGGCCGAGATCACTGCCGACAAGCCGACGCAGGTCCGGCCCTCGGGCGAGGCGCCGAAGGACGTTGCCGCTCCGCCGCCGCGGTCGCTCGAGCAGGCGGCGCCCCAGCCGCCGACACCACCGTCACCGCCGCCGCCCGAGACCGCCATGGTGGCCCCCAGCCCGCCCTCACCGGTGCCGCCGCCCGATCGGCCGATGCTGCAGCCCTTTCCGAAACCGACCTTGGGCCCCTCGATCGAGCCCCCACCGCCGACCACGCCCCGGCCGCCGGAGACGCCGCCTCCGGCCGTCGCGCGTCCGCAGCCGCAGCCAACGCCGCCGCCGCCCGCGCCGGTGACGCCGCATCAGCAACCGCGTCCCTCGCCCCTGGTGGCGCCGCACCCCCAGTCCGAACCGCCGGCCGTGGCGCGGCATCAGGAGGTGCCGACGCCGCCATCGTCGCCGTTCGTCAATCCGGCCGACGAGCACACCCGGGCGACGGCAGAGCAGAATTATCTCTGGGAAGTGGTGCGCAAGCTGCGCGGCTACCGCTATCACGCGGACGTGCCGTTGATGGAGGGCCTCACCGTGGTCCAGGTCGTGATCGCGCGCGACGGCCGGCTGCTCGATGCGCAGGTCGTCCGCTCCAGCGGCGTGCCCGCGATGGACCAGGGCGTGCTCGCCGGCATCCGCCAGGGCTCACCCTATGCGCGGCTGCCGGAGTCGCTCTCGGGGCCGAGTGCGCGGTTTCGGCTGCCGCTGGTTTCGGTGCCGGAGGGGCGGTAGGAGCCCTAGTCTAGCGGTACTTGGCCCGTGCGCTCTGGGGCGTCGGCAGCCGGTGGCGGTCGTCGGGATCCTTCCAGCCCTTGAAGTTGGGCTTGCGCTTCTCGGCGAAGGCAGCCCGCGATTCCATCAGGTCGCCCTTGTCGCCGTGGTCGTGCAGCGCGGCGGCGAGCATCTGCTGCTCGGCGCTCGCCTCCGGCCGCATGTGGCGCATCATGTGCACGGTGTTGACGCGCGAGGCGGGCGGCAGGGTGAGCAGGTGCTCGGCCATGGTCATCGCCGTCGGCATCAGCTCGGCGGCGTCGACCAGGCGGTTGAGGAACCCGACCTCGTAGAAGCGCTGCGCGGTGAAGCGGAAGCCGAGCGCCATTTCCAGGGCGATCGGATACGGCAGGTTGGCGACGTGGCCGTGATTGTAGCCGCCAAGCAGCCAGCGCTTGGCCTCGGAGACCTCGAAGACCGCCTCGCGCACGGCGACGCGCAGGTCGGTGCGCTCGACCAGCATGAAGCCGCCGCCCATGGCGAAGCCGTTGACCGCGGCGATCACCGGCTTCTCCAGCGCGCCCGACATGAACGGGTCCTCGATCCTCGGCCGTTCGCCGCCTGGCTTGCCGCGCTCGAGCGACTCCTTCATGTCCTCGCCGGCGCAGAAGCCGCGGCCGGTGCCGGTGAAGATCGCCACCTCCATCTGCTTGTCGTGCCGGAACTCGGTCCAGATGCGGGCGAGCTCGGAACGCATCTCGGCGCTGAGCGCATTCAGTCGATCGGGACGGTTCATGCGCACGACGAGCACTTGCCCGTGACGCTCGGTTTCCACCACGGCCATGACTTCTCTCTCCTCTATTCGGCGGCTTGCTGCAGCAGGTCGTAGGTCCGCTTCTGATAGGCGACCATGTAGTCGGTGTAATAGGTCGTCGGATAGCGGGGCGGCTTGTCCGGCCCGACGCAGGTCGGCACCGCGGCGATCGGCCAGTCGATGTGGGCGTCGCAGAAGAAGGCCAGCGCATAGCGTTCGCCGCCGCTGCGGTTGATCGCGCGATGCGGCGTCGCCAGGAAGCGGTCGTTGGTCCAGCGCAGCAGCAGCTGGCCGCCATTGACGACGAAGGCGTCGGGGATCGCCGGCGCGTCGATCCACTGGCCGCTCTGGCTGCGGATCGAGAGGCCGGGCACCTGGTTGGGCGCCAGCACCGTGAGGAAGCTCGTGTCGGTGTGCGGCGCGATGCCGAAATCGTCGTCGGTCGTCGCCTCCTGCGGCGGGTAATGCGTCATGCGCAGCTTGTACTGAAAATCCTCGAACGCCGCGTCGAACCAGAGCGGCGGCAGGTCGAGCGCCACGGCATAGAGGCGCACCAGCTTCTTGACCAGCGCTTCCAACGCGTCGCAGTAGCCGATCACCGACTCGCGGAAGCCCGGCAGGTTCGCGGGCCACTGGTTGGCGCTGCGAAAGCGCTTGTCGGCGACCACGTCGGGATGATCGGGGCCGAGGTCGCGGGCGAGGAAGAAGGCCTCGTTGAGATTGGGCCGCGTCACCGTCTGCACGACGGAGGTCCGCAGGGTGTCGCCCTTCATCGGCAGATAACCGACATTGTGCTTGTCGATGCGGACCTTCATCTTCTGGTCGATCGGCAGCGCGTGGAAGCGGGCGGCTTGCCGGAAAGCCTCGCTGATCGGCGCGCGCGGGATGCCGTGATTGACGATGAAATAGAAGCCGATCTCGGTCAGCGCATGGCGGAGCTGTGCCCCGGCCTCTTGCAAGGCGCCGGGCTCGCCCGCGAGATAGGGGCCCAGATCGATGATCGGAATGGTGTCGGCCGCGGCCATGCGGAACAATAGCGCTCCCCGGGAGGAGACAACAATGGCGCGCCGCTGATGCTGGGCGCAGACATCGCAATGCGGCCGCCGCCGTTGGCGCGCCTGCTCGCGCCGCGCCTGCCGTTCTTCTACGGCTGGGTGGTTCTCGGCTGCCTCTGCCTGGCCGGCTTCGCGCGCCAGGGACCGGCGGTGGCGGTGCTGTCGGTGTTCGTCGTGCCGATGACCGAGGCGTTCGGCTGGTCGCGCGCCTCGATTGCCGGCGCCGTCTCGCTCGGCGGGCTGCTGGCGGCGTTCGTGTCGCCGATCCTGGGACCGATGCTCGACCGCCGCGGCCCGCGGCTGATCCTCTGCCTCGCCGTACTGACCACCGGTCTCTCGACCATGGCGCTGTCTCTCACCCAGTCGCTGTTCGTCTTCTACCTGCTGTTCGTCTTCGCGCGCATGGTCTGGGCAAGCCCGTTCGATCTCGGCCTCTACGCCGCGGTGAACAACTGGTTCGTGACGCGTCGCACCTTCGCCACCGGCGTCGCGACGCTTTTCCAGATGCTGGGGCTGGTCGCCATCCCGATCATCGCCCAGCTCGCCATGCATGACGGCGGCTGGCGCGCCGGATGGCTGGCGGTCGGGGCGACCGTGCTGATCGTGGGCTTCCTGCCGGTCTGGCTCTTCCTGGTACGTCGGCCCGAAGATCTCGGCCTCGCGCCCGATCATGCCAAGCCGGGCACGCACGCCGGAACCGCCGAGCCGCGCTTCAGCCGCGCCGAGGCGATGCGCACGCGCGCCTTCTGGCTGCTGTCGCTCTACACCGTCCTGGTCTATCCGGTGCAGGCGGGGGTGAGCCTGCATCAGGCGGCGCACCTGATCGAACGCGGCCTGACGCCGATCGCCGCGGCG
>VBAF01000235.1:0-450 GCA_005884705.1 Alphaproteobacteria bacterium | reverse complement strand
TCGGGCTTCGGTCTCGGCTTCCTGCCGCGGCGCCTGCCGCTGCGCTACGCCATGACGGCGGCCGCCGTCCTGCTGGCGACCGGTTGCGTGGCGCTGATCGGCGTCGCCACCCTGCACGGCGCTTATCTCGCCGTAGGACTGTTCGGGCTGGGCATTGGTGGGCTGATGACGCTGCTGCCGGTGGCATGGGCGGACTATTTCGGCCGCGAAAGCTTCGGGGCGATCCGCGGCGTGGTGCTCAGCATCCAGACGCTGGCTCAGGCGGCGGGCCCGGTGGTCTCCGGCGCGCTGCGCGACTGGAGCGGGGACTACACCTTTTCGCTCACGCTGTTCGCCAGCCTGGGCGGTCTGGCCGCCGTCGTCGCCCTCGTGGCACAGCGGCCGCGTGTCGCGGCTCAGCGCTTGCCGCCACCGTAAGCCTCCCGTAAGCTTTTCTCGGCCCGAAAGAGG
>VBAF01000549.1 GCA_005884705.1 Alphaproteobacteria bacterium | reverse complement strand
CAGACCCTCGGGCTCGGCCGGCGCGCCGCCGCCGAGTAGCCGAGCCGCAGCTACTCGACCGTCCGCATCGACCACAGGCGCGAACGCATCAGCACCAGGGCGATCAGCAGCAGCATCGCCAGCGCCGGCAGCACCATCGCCGCCTGCAGCCCCCACACCGCGCAAATCGAGCCGGCGACGAAGGCGCCGATCGGCGCACCGCCGCCCAGGCCGAGCTGGAACAGCGACATCAGCCGCGCGCGGTGGCTGGCCGGCGCCACGATCTGCAGTACGGTGCGGCCCTGGGTCATGGTGATGCCGGCACCGATACCCCAGACGAAGTTGAGCGCGACGAACACCGGGAACGGCGGCAAGGTCGCCAATAACAGCAGGATCGCCGCACCCACGCTGACCGCGATCCCGATCAGCCGGCCGCGCAGGGTGAGCCCCCGTCCCAGCGCCGCGAAGGCCATCGAGGCCAGGATCGTCGCCGCCCAGAAGGCGAGGTTCACGTAGGCCAGCTCGGCCGCCCGGCCCGAATAGTGGTCGCGCACGGCAAGTGGCAGCACCGCCAGGAACGGGCCGACGTAGAACAGGCCGATGCCGAAGTTGATCAGCAGCACGGGCCAGATCTGGTCGGACTTGGCCGCCTCGGACACGCCCTCGGCCATGCTGCGCCAGAAGCTGGTTTGTGTGTGCGGCGCATGCGGCGGCGGATCGGGCAGCCGCCACACCACGATCGTGCCGAGCGCCACCAGCGCCGCCTGCAGCGCCAACAGCGGCAGCGGGCCGAACCGGTCAGCGGTCGAGGCGCAGGCGATGCCGATCAGCTGGCCGCCGAATTGCAGCGCCGTCGCCAGCGCCACCGCGCGCGGCAGGTTGGCGCCGGCGACCGACGGCAGGAGCGCATCGCGCGTCGGGATGGCGAAGGCCCCGATCGCACCGGCGCCCAAGCCGTAGGCGATCAGCAGTGGATAACTCAGCCCGCCCTGCCACAGCACGAGCAGCAGCATCAGCGGCGGCAAGGCGTAGAGCAGGTGGTAGGCCATCAGCAGCCGGCGCGGGTTGCCGCGGTCGGCCACCAGCCCGCCGAGCGGCAGGAACAGCAGCGACGGCAGCATCGCCGCGGCCTGCGCCACGCCGACGGCGAAGGCATCCATGTGCAGCACGACCGCGACCAGCCAGGGGAACAGCACCGTCTGGATTCCGAGCGGCACGAACCAGCTACCCAGACCGGCCAGGTAAATCGGGAAGGCGAAGCGCCTGCTTGCTGAACGATTCAAGAAACTATATCTTGTAGGAAGTTACAGCCACTTCCTCATTCCCTGGTTCATGTCCACCTTCGATCGCGCCGCCCTCGTCCAGGCTCTTGAAGCGCTCGACAGCGCCGATGCCGGCCAAGGGCTGGCGGCGGCAAAGCTCGCGGCCGGCCTGCTGCGCGACGCCGGCCTTTCCTGGAACGACGTGGTGCAGGCCGACATCCGGCCGCGCACCGCGGCGAACGCCGGCCCGTTCGGCTATCGCCGCGAGCAGCGCGAGCTGTCCCCTCACGAGCAGTTCTTCATGGTGCTGCTCTCGCCGCGCACGCCGAGCGACGTCAAGCGCCAGCTGCGCGGCTGGGAAGCGCGCGTGCTCGACGGCGAGATCACGCCGCAGGAAAGCCAAGAGCTGGGCTCGGACGGCGAGATCACGCCGCAGGAGAGCCAGGAGCTCGGCTCGCTCTATCGCAGCTACGTTGCCTGACAACGGTCAGGCGGCGAGCAGGACGTTCTGCTCCCGCTCCAGCACCCGCCTCACGGCCGGCCGCTGCAGCATGCGGTCCTTCCACGCGGTGTAGTTCGCGAGGTCGGTCACCGGCAGGCCGATGCGCTTGCCCCAGCCGTAGAAGACCAGCGCGTAGCCATCGACCACGCTGAACTCGTTGCCGAGGATCCACGGCTTGCCGGCCAGGATGCCGTCGATCTCCTGCAGCGCCGCCCAGAAATTGTCGCGGCCCTTGGCCTTGAGATGGTCGAACATCGTCTGGTCCGTGGCGAAGCGCTCGGGCCGGCTGATGTGGGTGAAGGCCGGGTGCACGTTGTTGGAGAACCACGCCATCAGAGAGATCGCACGCGCCCGCTGCACCGGATCCTTGGGCATCAGGTGGGGCGCATGCTTGGCGGCGACGTAGTCGAGGATCGCGGTGTTCTCGACGATCGTGCCCTCGTCGATCACCAGCGCCGGCACGCGGCCGCGCGGATTGATCGTGAGGTACTCCGGCGACTTCTGCTCGTTCTTGGCGAAGGCGAGCGGCTGGCCTTGGTACGCGGCGCCGCTTTCCTCCAGGCCGATGTGCGACGCCGTCGAGCAGGCGCCCGGCGCGTAATAGAGCTTGAGCATGGTTCTTCCCCTCAGAGCGCGACGGCGGCGCCCTTCGGGCGGCCGCGATGCAGGAACTCACGGCCGACCTTGACGCGCCTCACGCCGTCGTACTCGACGATGTCGGCCGTGGCGTAGGTCTCGGTCCAGTTCAACGGCAGGAACGAGCCCGAGCCGACCACGTCGATCGGCGCGTTGGCCTCGGCCATGATCCGGCACTTGGCCGGTCCGAAGCCCGACGACGCCACGATCTTGGTCTTGTCGAAGCCGGCGCGGTCGAGCTCGGCGCGCAAATGGAAGATCGCCGCCGCCGACACGCCGGTGCCGACGAGATAGCGCAGCTCCTCCTCGCTGCGATAGCCACGGATCGATTCGGGCGAGAAGCGCTCGAGGACGGCGTACGACGTCGCCGGATCGAGGCCTTCGATGTAGCGGCCGCCGGTCGTGTCGAGGCGGAACGACAGCATTCCCTTGGCGGCGAGATCGGGGAAGCGACGGCAGACGTCGAGCGAGTCGGAGATCTCCTTGGCGAAATAGTCGACCAGCACGGTCATCGGCTCGCCCGGGAAGGTCTCGTGGAACATCTCGGCGGCGCGCAGGGTCGAGCCGGCATAGCCGATCAGGGCATGCGGCATCGTCCCCATACCCTTCTCCTGGCCGAAATAATGCGCGGTCGCCGCCGCGGCGCAGCCCACGAAACCGACTGCGCCGGCGACCTTTCGGGCGTGTGCCGAGCCGACCGCGGCGGCATAGGCCATCATCTCGGCCATCTCGGCGCCGGCGCAGTGGCGCGCATCCATGGCGAGGAAGGCGGTCTTCGGCATGTCGGCGCACATCGTCCAGGCGTTGTAGGCGGCGACGCAGGCCGGCCCGAGCTTCTGCAGGAAGATCGTCTCGAGGTCGACCAGATGGAAGAACGAGCCGCTGATGTACATCATCGGCTCGCCGGCGCCGACCCACTTGCCTTCGATGTAGCGCTGGTCGACCTCGACCGTGGTGTTGCGCTCGCGGCCGGTCTCCTCGAGCCATTGCAGCGCGAGCCGCGGCGCGAACACCACGGGCCGGCGCATGAAGATGGCGTAAGTCACCTGGCAGTCGCCGAACTTGCCGATCACCCGCTTGGTGCGGTTGAAATAATGATCGGTGTAGCGCTCGATCTCACCATTCAATGGATGCGTCATCGGTCCTCCCCGACCCTGCGCTCCCTGGCGCGCCGGCTACGTCGCCGGGCGCGCCCGCCCAGCAGGAAGGCAAGCTCCAGCGCCTGGCTGGCATTGAGCCGTGGATCGCACTGGGTCTCGTAGCGTTCGTTCAGCTTGTCGACGGTGATCTCGGTCGAGCCGCCGATGCACTCGGTGACTTCCTGGCCGGTCATCTCGAAATGCACGCCGCCGGGATGGGTGCCCTCGGCGCGGTGCACGGCGAAGAATTCGGTCACCTCGCGCAGGATGTTGTCGAACTGACGGGTCTTTCGGCCGTTCGACGCGGTCTCGGTGTTGCCGTGCATGGGATCGCACGACCACACCACCGACTTGCCGGCGCGCTTCACCGCGCGCACCAGCGGCGGCAGCTTCTCGGCCACCTTGTCGGCGCCCATGCGCACGATCATGACGACCCGGCCGGGCTCGTTGGCCGGGTTGAGCGCGTCGATCAGCTTCAGGGTGTCGTCGGTCGAGAGCGACGGGCCGCACTTGAAGCCCAGCGGATTGTGCACGCCGCGCAGGAACTCGACGTGGGCGCCGTCGGGCTGGCGGGTGCGGTCGCCGATCCACAGCATGTGGGCGGAGCAGTCGTACCAGTCGCCCGAGGTCGAATCGACGCGGGTCAGCGCCTCCTCGTAGGGCAGCAGCAGCGCCTCGTGGCTGGTGAAGAAGTCGGTCTCGGCGATCTGCGGCGTGGTCGCCGAGTTGAGGCCGCAGGCGGCCATGAAATTCAATGTCTCGTCGAGCCGGGCCGCGAGGTCCTCGTATTTCGCCGAGGCCGGCGAGGTTCGCACGAAGTCGAGGTTCCAGCGATTGACCTCGTGCAGGTCGGCATAGCCGCCCTGGGCGAAGGCGCGCAGCAGGTTGAGCGTCGCGGCCGACTGGTTGTAGGCCTGCACCATGCGCTCGGGATCGGGGATGCGCGCCTCGGGCGTGAACTCGAAGCCGTTGACGTTGTCGCCGCGATAGGACGGCAGCTCGACGCCGCCGAGCTTCTCGACGTTGGACGAGCGCGGCTTGGCGAACTGGCCGGCCATGCGGCCGACCTTCACCACCGGCACGCCGGCGCCGTAGGTCAGCACGACGGCCATCTGCAGCAGCACGCGGAAGGTGTCGCGGATGTTGTTGGCGGTGAAGTCGGCGAAGCTCTCGGCGCAATCGCCGCCCTGCAGCAGGAAGGCCTCGCCTGCCGCGACCTTGGCAAGCGCGCCCTTGAGCTTGCGCGCCTCGCCGGCGAACACCAGCGGCGGATAGCGGCGCAGGCGCGCCTCGGCGCGGGCCACCGCGTCGACGTCGGGATAGACCGGCATCTGCTGCGCCGTCCTGCCCCGCCAGCTGGTCAGCGACCAGTCGGCAGCGCTCGAGCTGCGCGGTTGCGCTTTGGCGGCCGCCCGCGGGCCTTCGATCGCGGTCATCTCACTCCTCCTCCGGGGTCGCGAACCTATACGCGCTGTGGATAAAAGGCCAGACGGCCAAACCCCTACTCGGCCGCGGCCTTCTTGGCGGTCGGCTCGGGCCGGGCGGTCCGCAGGGTGACGAATTCCTCGCCGGCGGTGGGATGGATGCCCACGGTGGCGTCGAACTGGGCCTTGGTGGCGCCCGCCTTGATCGCCACCGCAAGGCCCTGGATCAGCTCGGCGGCATCGTCGCCCACCATGTGGCAGCCGACGACGCGGTCGGTCGCGGCCTCGACGATCAGCTTCATGAAGGTGCGCTGCTTGCGGCCGCTCAGCGTGTACTTCATCGGCGTGAAAGCCGAGGTGTAGACGCGCAGCTCGCCGAGCCTCGTCCGCGCCTCCTCCTCGGTCAGGCCGACATTGGCCATCTCGGGCTGGCAGAACACGGCCGACGGCACGTTGCGATGGTCCGACTTGCGCGGCTTGCCGCCGAACTCGGTGTCGGCGAAGCAGTGGCCCTCCATCAGCGCGACCGGCGTGAGCGCGATGCGGTCGGTGACGTCGCCGACTGCCCAGATATTGTCGGCCGTGCTCTTCGACCATTCGTCGACCGCGACAGCGCCCGCCTTGTCGAGCTGCACGCCGGCCTTCTCGAGGCCGATGCCGGCGGTGTTGGGCACCCGGCCGGTCGCATACATCACGAGGTCGGTCTCGAACATGCCGCCGAGCGGCGTGTGCAGCTGGAACGCTGGCTTTCCGGCCCCTGCTCCGTTCGGCGTGGCGACGATGCGCTCGACGGTGGTTTCGGTGCGCATCGTGATGCCGCTCGCCTTCAGCGCCTCGTGCACGAAGGTGCGGCACTCCTCGTCGAAGCCGCGCAGCACGCGGT
>VBAF01000234.1:7997-8415 GCA_005884705.1 Alphaproteobacteria bacterium | reverse complement strand
GTGCGCTCGCCGCGGATGTGGTTCTGCACGTAGCGGCGCAGACCCGGCACCTTGTTGGCGAGCGGCGCATGGGTCTCGATCCAGTGCTTCACGAATTGCTCGTGCGTCCAGTCCTTCTTGCGCGTCAGCAGGCCCACCGACTTGATCATTTGGCGCGTCTGCCGTTTGACCCCTAGTATGGGCCATGCGCTGCGTCCTCGCGATCCTGCTGCTCGTCGTCGCCGCCAGCGGCGCACGGGGCGAGAGCGTGCGCTTCGCCTCGGTCGCGGTCGGCAATGTGCCGGCAGGGCCGGAGATCCCGGCCTGGCTCGACAAGCCCGCCGGTCCCGGTCCGTTCCCAGCGATCGTGCTCGCCCATAGCTGCGCCGGCGTCGGCGCGCACACCAACGCCTGGACCGTGCGTCTGGCGAGCTGGGGC
>VBAF01000234.1:0-7983 GCA_005884705.1 Alphaproteobacteria bacterium | reverse complement strand
ACCACGCCGAACGTGGTGACCCCCAACATGCGCGTCGCCGATATGGCCGGGGCGCTCGATTTCCTGACGAAGCGGCCCGACGTGATCAAGGGCGGCATCGGCATGATCGGCCACAGCCATGGCGCCTCGACGACGATGCGGTCGCTGCAGAAGGCGTTCGACCTCAAGGCGCGCGGCCTCAGCGGCGGGGTCGCCTACTATCCGGGCTGCACGCCGGCCTTCAATGCCGGCATCGACCTGCCGCTTTTGATCCTGATCGGCGAGAAGGACGACTGGACGCCGGCGGAGGCCTGCCATCGCCTGCAGCCCGATCGGCCGGAGCTGGTCGATGCGGTCTACTATCCCAAGGCCTACCATTCGTTCGATGCCAAGCTGGCGGACCGCAACGTGCCGGGCGTGCCCGGCAAGACGCATCACCTGGCCTACGACCCGGTCGCCGCGCCCGACGCCGAGGCGCGCACGCGGGCCTTTTTCGACAAGCTCTTGAAGCGATAACGGAGGAAACGATGCGGGTGGGATTCATCGGGCTCGGGTTGATGGGCTCGGGCATGACCAACAATCTGCAGAAGGCGGGGCACCAGCTCGTGCTGCACGACCTGCGGCGCGAGGCGGCGGAGAAGCTGATCGCGGGCGGCGCCGAATGGGCGGGCAGTCCACGCGACGTCGCCGCCTCGAGCGACGTTGTGTTCACCTCGCTGCCCGGGCCGCCGGAATTCGAGGCGGTGGCGGCCGGCAAGAACGGCCTGATCGAGGGCATGCAGAAGGGCCAGGCGCTGTTCGATCTGTCGACCAACTCGCCGACCGTGATCCGCCGCCTGCACAAGGTGTTCGCCGACAAGGGCGCCCACCTGCTCGACAGTCCGGTGAGCGGCGGCCCGGCCGGCGCCGCCTCGGGCAAGATGGCGCTGTGGGTCAGCGGCGACGAAGCCTCGTACAACCGCCACCGCCCGGTGCTCGACGCGATGGGCGACCAGATCTTCTACATGGGCGATATCGGCGCCGCGTCGGTCGCCAAGCTGGTGCACAATCTCGCGGGCTACATGGTCAACACCGCGCTCGCCGAGTGCTTCACCATGGGCGTGAAGGCGGGCGTCGATCCGCTGCTGCTGTGGAAGGCGGTGCGCCAGGGCGCCAACGGCCGGCGGCGCACCTTCGACACGCTGGCCGAGCACTTCCTGCCCAACCACTACGACCCGGCGCGCTTTGCGCTCAAGCTCGCCCACAAGGACGTCTCGCTCGCCACCCAACTCGGCAAGGAGGTCGGCGTGCCGATGCGTCTCGCCAATCTCACGCTCGAGGAGATGACCGAGGCGCTGGGCCGCGGCTGGCAGGCGCGCGATTCGCGCTCTTCGATGATCCTCCAGCAGGAGCGGTCGGGCGTGAAGGTCGCGGTCGACCCCGACGACATCCGCGCCGTGCTGCGCGCCGACAGCAACAGCTGAAGCGAACGCACAAACCTCACCCTGAGGAGCCGCGCGTAGCACGGCGTCTCGAAGGGTGGCGGCAGGCAGGGTGCTCGTTCCCACCCTTCGAGACGCACGCCTTCGGCGTGCTCCTCAGGGTGAGGTAGACGCGGCTATTCGACCTTGATATCGGCCTGCCTGGCGAGGTCGCGCCATTGCGTGATCTCGCGGGTGATCAGGGCCTTGAACTCGGCCGGCGTGCTGCCGACCGGCTCGACCGCGTCCTTGTCGAAGCGCGCCTGCACGTCGGGACGGTCGACCGCGCGCTTGGCCGCCGCGGCGAGCTTGTCGACGATCGGCTGCGGCGTGCCGGCCGGCGCCACCAGCCCCATCCAGAGATAGCCCTCGACGCCGGGCACGCTCTCGATCACGGCCGGCACGTCGGGCAGCTGCTTCAACCGCTTGGCGCTGGTGACCGCGAGGGCATTCAGTTTCCGGTCGGCGACGAACTGCGCCGAGGTCGTGTAGTTGTCGAGCTTGGCCTGCACCTGCCCGGCGACCAGATCGGCCAGCGCCGGTGCCGCGCCGCGATAGGGCACGCTGGTTACCTGGATGCGCTGCTTGACCGACAGCAGCTCCATCATGATGTGCGGCAGGGTGCCGTTGCCGGCGTGGGCGACGTTGAGCTTGCCTGGGTTCCTGCGCGCGTAGTCGACGAAGCCCGTGAAGTCCTTGAACGGCAGCGCGGGATGGCTGACCAGCAGCATCGGCACCTGGCCGACCACCGAGATCGGCGCCAGGTCCTTCTCGGTGTCGTAGGGCATCGCGGCCCGCAACGCCGCGTTGATGGTGTGGTTGGGCGTGGTGAACAGGATCGTGTACCCGTCAGGCGCCGCCTTGGCGACGATCTCGCTGGCGATCACGCCGCCCGCACCGGCCTTGTTGTCGACGATCACCTGCTGGCCGAGATCGGCGCTGAGCCGCTCGGCGGTCAGGCGGGCCACCACGTCGGTGACGCCGCCCGCCGGGAACGGCACGATCATGCGGATCGGCCGCTCGGGATATTCCGCCCGCGCCGCCGCCGGGAGCGACAGCGCGAGCAGCGACGCCAGAAGAAGCCGCCTCACTGCGCCGGAGAAAGCGCGGGTTCGGCTCTGGTTGTCGGATCGGGGATATGCAGGAAGAGCGCGCACACCACCGCCGAGACGAAGCTCAGCAGCGCCAGGCCATAGAGGCCGCCGGCATAGCTGCCGGTCAGGTCCTTCATGATGCCGATCCACCACGGCCCGAAGAAGCCGCCGATATTGCCGATCGAGTTGATCCAGGCGAAGCCCGCCGCCAGCGCCGTGCCGCTCAGGAACATCGGCGGCATGGCGAAGAACGGGCCCTTCGAGCCGTAGAAGCCCATGGCGGCGAGCGACATGCCGACCATCGCCCACCAGGTGCCCATCGTCAGGCCGGCCAGCACCAGCCCGCCGGTCGATAGCACGCAGGCGAGCAGCAGGTTCCAGCGCCGCTCGTTCATCCGGTCGGAGATGCGGCCCCAGCCGACGAGCGCGATGCCGCCGCAGATATAGGGGATCATGGTGAGCCAGCCGACCGTCATGTTGGAGTTCGCCACGGTGCCGAGCGACTTGATGATCTGCGGGATGAAGAACAGCATGCCGAGGCTCGCGGTCACGATGCCGAGATAGTTGAGCGCCAGCAGCAAGACCTTCGGGTTGAACATCGATTCGAGCATCGTGTAGGTGCGGATCGCCTCCTTGGCCTTGCGCTCGCTGGCGATCTTGCCGGCCAGCCAATCCTTCTCCGGCTGGGTCAGGAACGTCGCCTGCTCCGGCCTGTTGGTCATCACGAAGTAGAACAGGACGCCGAGCACGATCGTCGGCAGGCCCTCGGCGATGAACATGATCTGCCAGCCGTGCAGTCCGAACAGGCCGTCGAGGCTCATCAAGCCGGTCGAGATCGGTGCGCCGAGCGCCACCGCGATCGGCAGCCCGACCAGGAAGCCCGAGACGATGCGGGCATGGTGGCGGGCCGGGAACCAGTAGGTGAAATAAAGGATGAGGCCCGGGAAGAAGCCCGCCTCGCCCATGCCGAGCAGGAAGCGCATGACGCCGAAGCTGGTCGTGTCCCACACGAAGGCAGTTGCCGTCGCGAAGATGCCCCAAGTGATCATGATGCGGGCGATCCAGATGCGCGCGCCGACCTTCTCCATGATCACGTTGGAGGGCACCTCGAAGAGAAAGTAGGCCCAGTAGAACGTGCCGACGGCGAAGCCAAAATCGGCGGCCGACATCTTGAGGTCGCCGCGCATGGTGAGCGCGGCGAAGCTGCTGTTGATGCGGTCGATGTAGGCGAGAATGTAGCAGATGATCGCGAACGGCAGGAGACGCAGGTATACTTTACGCATAGTCGAAGCTTCGAGCGACGCGTCCATGAACGATCCTCCCAGGATCTGGATTGTTGCGTCCAGCTTATGCGCCGGATGACAACCCACGCTAGCAAACGCGCCGTTCAGCGGCTAGCGATTGCCGGCCAAGCCCATCTGCCTGCACAGCAGAACCAGCGTTTCGTAGATCACGTGGGCGCAGAGATGCGCGGCCATGCCGTTGACATCCTGCGGCGGGCTGACGGTGTTCACATCGACTGCGACGATGTTGAGATCGGTCAGGCAGCGCAGCAGGTCGATGCCTTCGCGCGCGCTCAAGCCACCCCACGACGGCGTGCAGACGCCGGGCGCGGTCGAAGGATCGAACACGTCCATGTCGAAGCAGAGATAGACCGGCCGCTTGCCGACCTTGTCGCGGAACTCGGCCATGCGCTGGGCGAAGCCGCCGCGGATCAGCTCGTCGATCGACACCACCTTGTAGCCGAGGCTGAGCGCGCGCGGCACGACGCCTTGCGCGTAGGTCGTGCTGCGGATGCCGACGTGCCAGGAGAACTCCGGATCGACCAGGCCCTCCTCGGCGACGTGGGTGAATTGCGTGGCCGAATTGTATTTTTCCTCCGAGCCGTAGGGGTACGAATCGGTGTGCGAATCGATGTGTAGCGCCGCCATCTTCTTGTGCTTCTTGCCGACCGCGCGGGCGACCGGAACGGTGACCGAGCCGTCGCCGCCGATGGTGATCGGGATGGCGCCGGCCTGCACGATGCGATCGACCGCCTGCTCGGTGCGCTCGAAGGCGTCGACGATCTTGCTGGGCGTCAACCTGACGTTGCCGCAATCGACCAGCCCGAGCGCCGCCACGGGATCGAAGTCGGCGTTGGTCGGATTGAAGCGGCGCATCAGCGCCGATTGCTGACGCACCGAGTCGGGGCCGCCGCGCGCGCCGATGCGCATGTTGGTGCCGCAGTCGAACGGGATGCCGAGGATGGCCGCCTTGTTGCCCGGACCGGGCCGGCCATAGGGCGCGCCCATGAAGGTCAGGGGCGAAGTGAAAAGCTCGTCGTCGGAATACATGGTCAACCCGTCAGGAAATCGTAGGCCGTCAGCGTGTGGATCTTGGCGACGGCGCTGAGCTCGTCGACCAGAACATACTCGTCCGCACCGCCCATGTTGAAGGGCGTCAGCCCCAGCACCACCGTCGGCACGCCGGCCGGACGGTACCAGCGCGAATCGGAGCCGCCGACCCGCATGTTCACCGCCGGCGCGCTGCCCAGCACTTCGGCCGCGACCTTGGCCGTGCGCACGACGATCTCGTGGTCGGGCGGCGTGAACGAGGCCTCGAAGCGGCGGATCGCGCGCCACGTCACGCCCTCCAGCGGTCCCAGCCAATCGTCGAGCTTTGCTGCCAGCACGTCGGTGGTGATGCCGACCGGCAGGCGGATGTCGGCGCGGGCGAGCGCCTGGGTCGGCACCAGGTTGGGCGAGGCGCCGCCTTCGATCGTGCCGATGTTCACCGTCACCCGCTGCAAGGTCTCGGCCTCGCCGGCGCCCGACAGCGGCTCGGAGATAGGCTTGGCCTTGGCAATGGCTCGGGTGACGACCGGCGGTGCCTGGAACGGGACCGTCTCGAGCTCCTTCAGCCGGTCTAGCGCGACCCGCAGGCGATCGATCGCATTGGTGCCGCGATGGACATGCGCACCGTGCGCCGGCGAACCGGCCGCCTCGACCTCGACCCACATCAGGCCCTTCTCGCCGAAACGCACCACCTTGGGCGAGCCCACATCGCCGCAGATATTGGCGTCGCCCCGGGCGTGCGGCACGTGCTCCAGCATCCAGCCGGTGCCGAGCGCGCCCATGTTCTCCTCGTCGCCGGCCAACGTCAGCACGATCTCGCCCGACCAGGCGTCGCGATGGCGGGCGAGCAGGGACGCCGCCAGCAGCGAGCAGGCGATGCCGCCCTTCATGTCGCAGACGCCGCGGCCGTAGAGCTTGCCGTCCTTCAGCACGCCGCCGAGCGGCGGCACGGTCCAGGGCAGGTGCTCGAGGATCGGGAAGGTGTCGAGATGGCCGTTGAAGATCAGGCGGCGGCCCGGGCGACCGCTGCGGATGCGGCCGATCAGGCTCTTGATCCGCGGTGCGGGCTCGACGACCTCGACCTCGATGCCGGGAATCTCGCGCAGCAGCGCCTCGGCGACCGGGGCGATCGCCGAGGTGTCGCTCGGCGGATTGGGCGAGGCGACGGCGACCAGCCGTCGGGTGACCTCGATCAGCCGGTCGAGGGAGCCATCGACTTCGGCGGCAAGTGCCATACGCAGGTCGGTCATTTCTATCGGTTCTGCAGGCGCCGTTCCCACCAGCGGATCGCCATGGCGAGCGGCCAGCAGATCACGAAGTAGACGACGGCAATGAAGGTGAAGGTCTCGAGCGGCCGGAAGTTGGTGGCGCTGAGCTCCATGCCGCGCCGCGTGATCTCGCTCACCGAGATCACCGCGCCGAGCGAGGAGAACTTGATCAGCTGCACGAAGTTGGAGGCGAGCGGCGGCAGGGTCATGCGCACCGCCTGCGGCAGGACGATGCGGAAGAACGATTGGATCGGCGTCAGCCCGAGCACCTGGGCAGCTTCGCGGTGCCCGGTCGGGACACCCTGGATGCCCGACCGGTAAACCTCGGAGATGAACGCTGCCTGGTAGAGCGACAGGCCGACGACCAGGGCAGTCAGCGATTCGATGCGCACGCTGAACACGATCGGCAGCACGTAGTAGACCCACAGGAGCTGGACCAGGATCGGCGTGTTGCGGATCACCTCGCCGATCGAGATGCCGATCCAGCGCAGCGGCGGGAAGCGCGACATGTCCATCAGCGCGATGATCAGGCCCAGGATCATCGCCAGCACCAGCGTCATCGCCGAGATGACCAGCGTCATCTGCAGTCCCGACATCAGGAAGTCGAAACTGCCGAGGACCGTGTCCCAACGGAACTGATATTTGAACATGCAGTGTGGCCTTGCTTACATGACCCGTGTCATCCCGAGCGAAGCGAGGGATCTAGGGTCATCCATCGCCATAGATCCCTCGCTCCGCTCGGGATGACACACTTTGCGTCGAGCGTTACGGCGCGACGATCGGGTCGAGCTTGTTCTTCTTGGCGTATTTCATCAGCCGCCCGTCGAGCTTGATGGTGTCGACGAACAGGTTGATGTAGTTCAGCCAGATCTGGTCGCCCTGCGGCACGACGTAGGCGTACGGCGTGATCGCGAGCTTCTCGTTGGGCAGGATGGTGACGGCCCAGTCGAACTCGTCGGTGACTTTGATCGCCGTCGGGAAGTCGGTGATGATGACGTCGACCCGCTGCGCCACCAGCTCGGCCTCGCGGGTGTTGGGCGGCGCCACCGAGACGACCTCGGCATTCTTCAGGTAGTTCTTCATGAAGGGCTCGATGTAGCTGCCGAGCGAGACGGCGGCCTTGATGCCCTTCTGGTCGACGTCCTCCCACTTCTTGACCTTGCTGTCCTTGCGGGTGACGGCATAGATGTTGGTCAGCAGGTAGGGATGGGAAAATTCGACGGCCTGGGCGCGCTTGAGCGTCGCGCCGACGCCGAACATGCCGATCTCGCACTTGTTGGCCTGCAGGTCGGCGATGAAGCTGCCGAAGCTCGATTCGACGATCTCGAGCTTGGCATCGAGCTCCTTGGCGAGCTCTTCGGCGAGATCGGCGTCGATGCCCTCGATCTTGCCGGTCTTTGGGTTGCGGAACGAGATCGAGTAGTAGAGCGGGAACTGGCAGACCCTGAGCTTCTTGCTCTTGGTCACCTCGTACAGCCGCGACTGCGTCTGCTGCGCCTCGGCCGGCAGGGCGGCCGCCATCAAGCCCGCCACCGCGAGCGCTCCCAGGATTGTCTTCAGACTCATGACCCAATCTCCCTTCTTTTCCGTCGCCCCAAGCGAAGTCGAGGGGCCTTGCTTCAACACGTACATCATCTCTGCGGAGAGAAGATCCCTCCACGCGCTACGCTTGGTCGGGCTGACCGGATGGTTCCCATCCCGTCAGTCTTGGAACTGCTGCAGGAAGCGCCGGGCGCGCTCGGTCTTGGGGGCATCGAAGAAGGCCGAGCCCGGCGCCTCCTCGACGATCTCGCCGCGGTCCATGAACACGGTGCGCGTGCCGACATGGCGCGCGAAATTCATCTCGTGG
>VBAF01000233.1 GCA_005884705.1 Alphaproteobacteria bacterium | reverse complement strand
CTCGGCCTCGAGGTCGACGTGAAGCTAGGGGAGGAGCTGGTGCGCGGCCGCTTCGCGGGCATGGACCGCGAGGGCGCCTTGCTGCTGGATACCGCCGCGGGGCCGCGCCGCATCGTCGCCGGCGAGCTGTTGGCCCACGCGGCCTGAGGGGAGAGCGAGCCATGCTGCTGGCCATCAACGTCAACAACACCAACATCAAGTTCGGCGTGATCGACGGCGACCGCATTGTCGGCGAATGGCGCCAGCACACCTCGGCGATGCGCACCGGCGACGAGCACGCGGTATGGCTGACGCAGCTCATGGCGATCGAGGGCATCGACCCCAAGTCGATCACCGACGCCATCATCGGCAGCGTCGTGCCGAACGCCAACTTCAACCTGCGCCGCCTCTGCACGCGCTATTTCAATTGCGAGCCGATGTTCATCGGCGATCCCGACGTCGTGACCGGCATCAAGATCAAGGGTGTCGGCGCCGGCGCCGACCGGATCTGCAACTCGGTCGGCGCCAGCATCTTGTTCCCCAGGACGCCGGTGGTGGTGGTCGACTTCGGCACTGCCACCAACTTCGACGTGGTCGACGAGGAGGGCAGCTACTGCGGCGGTGCGATCGCGCCCGGCATCAACCTGTCGATCGAGGCGCTGGTCAACGCGACGGCGCTGCTGCCGCGCATCGTCGTCGAGAAGCCCAAGCAGGTGATCGGCACCAATACGGTGGCCTGCATGCATACCGGCGTGTTCTGGGGCTATGTCGGTTTGATCGAGGGCATCGTCACGCGCATCGTCAAGGAGTTCGGCAAGCCGATGAAGGTGGTCTCGACCGGCGGCCTCGCCCCGGTGTTCGAGGGCTCGATCGGCATCATCGAGCAGACGGTGCCCGACATCACCGCGCGCGGGCTGATCGAGATCTTCAAGCGCAGCAAGAAGACGCAATGACCGTCCCGTCGGCCGACGAGCTGCTGTTCGTGGCGCTGGGCGGCGCGGGCGAGATCGGCATGAACCTCAACCTCTACGGCCATGCCGGCAAATGGCTGATGGTCGATCTCGGCATCGCCTTCGGCGACGACACCATGCCCGGGGTCGAGGTGGTGATGCCCGATCCGACCTTCATCGAGCAGCGCAAGGCCGATCTCGCCGGCATCATCATCACCCATGCGCACGAGGACCATCTCGGCGCCGTCGCCGACCTGTGGCCGCGCCTGGGCGCGCCGGTCTATGCCACGCCGTTCGCCGCCTCGGTGCTGAAGCGCAAGCTGCGCGACGCCGGGCTGTTCGACGCCGTGCCGGTCACCGAGATCCCGCTCGGCGGCAAGTTCACCGTCGGGCCCTTCGAGCTCGAGATGATCGTCATGACCCATTCGATCCTCGAGCCGAATGCGCTGGCGGTGCGCACCAAGCTCGGCACGGTGTTCCATACCGGCGACTGGAAGATCGACCCCGAGCCGCTTTTGGGCGAGGTGACCGACGAGGCGGTGCTGCGGCGCATCGGCGAGGAGGGGGCGCTCGCCATGGTGTGCGACAGCACCAATGTCTTCGTCGAGGGCGAGGCCGGTTCCGAGGCGACGGTGCGCGCCAATCTCGAGAAGCTGGTGAAGGCCGCCAAATGCCGGGTTGCCGTCACCTGCTTCGCCTCCAACCTGGCACGCGTCGAGAGCATTGCACTTGCCGCGGTGGCGGCCGGTCGCCATCCGGTGCTGTCGGGACGGGCGCTGCAGCGCATGGTCGAGGCCGCCCAGGAGTGCGGCTACCTGCTCGATTTCCCGCAATGTATTCCGGAACAGCAGGCGGGCTGGCTGCCGCGCGACAAGGTGCTGTTCATCTGCACCGGCAGCCAGGGCGAGCCGCGCGCCTCGATGGCCAAGCTGGCGAGCGGCGAGCATCGCGAGCTGGTGCTGGAGGACGGCGACAGCGCGATCTTCTCCTCACGCGTGATCCCGGGCAACGAGCGCGCGGTCGGCCGGCTGCACAACGCGCTGATGTCGCGCGGGGTCGAGGTGATCAGCGACGGGCCGGACGAGCACATCCATGTCTCCGGCCATCCGGCGCGCGACGAGCTGGTGCGCATGTACCAGTGGGTCCGTCCCAAGATCGCCCTGCCGGTGCACGGCGAGATGCGCCACATGGTCGAGCATGCCGCGCTCGCCCGCGCCTGCCAGGTGCCGGAGACGGTGCTGGCGCCCAACGGCACACTGGTGCGGCTGGCGCCCGGGCCGGCCGCGATCGTCGGCCATGTCCATGCCGGGCGGCTGGCGCGCGACGGCGACGGGCTGATCGAGCTCGACGGCGAGGCGCTGCGCGAGCGCCGCAAGCTGCTATGGAACGGCGCGGCGGCGGCTACGCTGGTGATCGATGACCAAGGCCGGGCCAAGGCCGAGCCGGTGGTCAGCTTGCGCGGCATCGACGATGGCGACGGCGAGCTGAACGGCGCGATCGTCGCCGGGTTGAAGGAGATGCTGGCCGACCTCAACGCCGCGGAGCGGCGCGACGATGGCCGGATCGGGCAGGCGGCGCACCAGGCGGTGCGGCGGATCGTGCGCGCCCATCTCGGCAAGAAGCCGTTGACGGATGTCCATATCGTCCGCATCTAAGGCTGCAGGAGCACCCATGATCGGACGCCTGAACCACATTGCCATCGCCGTGCCCGACCTCGCCAAGGCAGCCGACCTCTACGCCAACCTCATGGGCGCCAAGGTGAGCGCGCCCAAGCCGCAGCCGGCGCACGGCGTCACGGTGGTGTTCGTCGAGCTGCCCAACACCAAGATCGAGCTGCTGCATCCGTTGGGCGAGGAGTCGCCGATCGCCAACTTCCTGGCCCGCAACGCCGACGGCGGGATCCACCATGTCTGCTACGAGGTCGAGGACATCTACGCCGCCCGCGACAAGCTGAAGTCGCAGGGTGCGCGCGTGTTGGGCGACGGCGAGCCCAAGATCGGCGCCCACGACAAGCCCGTCCTGTTCCTGCATCCCAAGGACTTCACCGGCACGCTGATCGAGCTCGAGCAGGTCTGAGCCCATGAGCTGGGCGACCGGCCTCATGGTCTATCTGGTGATATGGTGGACCATCCTGTTCGCCGTCCTGCCGCTCGGCGTGAGGCCGGTCGAAAATCCCGGCCGCGGCCAGGATCGCGGCGCCCCCGAGAAGCCCCAGCTCGCCCGCAAGGCGGTGATCACCAGCATCGTCGCGGCCGTCCTCTGGCTGGGCTTCTACGTCCTGCACCAGATGGACATTTTCAGCTTCCGGGACATCCTCAAATGAAAAGCGGCGGTCCCGTGTGACCGCCGCTTCTCTCATACCCCGAAATGGTCCGGGCGGCTTTGTGCCGCCTCTCCTCCCTAGAACTCAGGCCAGCGCCTAAGGCATGGGCTGTTTACTAGGGCTGCGTTGAATTGCCAAGACCATTTCTTTCGGCCAGCCGGACTTGACGGAACGATTGTTATGGGGGGAACCGTTCGACCACAAACAAATGTCCGCGTTGCCCGTCGGGTTTCGGTCTGATTAACCGATGACCACGTATTTGATCACGAAGAGGACAGCCAAGATGCCGACCGCCGGATGGATTTCCGCGACCTTGCCGGCGACCAGCTTGATGACGGTGTAGGCGATGAAGCCGAAGGCGATGCCCTCGGCGATCGAGAAGGTGAAGGGCATGGCGATCGCGGTGATCACCGCCGGCGCCGCCTCGGTGATGTCGTCCCATTCGATCTCGACGAGGCCGCGCGTCATCAGGCAGGCGACGTAGAGCAAGGCGGGCGCCGTCGCATAGGCCGGAATCGAGCCGGCGAGCGGCGCCACGAACAGCGCGAGCAGGAACAGCACCGCGACGGTAAGCGCGGTGAGGCCGGTGCGGCCGCCGGCGTTGATGCCCGACGCGCTCTCGATGTAGCTGGTTGTGGTCGAGGTGCCGACCGCCGCGCCGATCATCGCCGCCGCGCTGTCGGACATCAGTGCCCGGTTCAGCCGCGGCACGGTGCCGTCGGGCCGCAGAAAGCCGCCGCGATGGGCGAGCGCGATCAGCGTCCCGGTATTGTCGAACAGGTCGACGAACAGGAAGGCGAAGACGACCGTCACCAGCCCGATGCTCATCGCGCCGGCGAGGTCCATCTGCAGGAAGACCGGACTGATGTCGGGCGGCACGTCGAACACCCCGGCGAACTTCTGATGGCCGGCGACGATCGAGATGATGGTCACGACCAGGATGCCGATGATCACCCCGCCCAGCACCTTGCGGTACTCGAGCGCCACGATCAGGGCGAAGCCCAGCGTCGCCATCAGGACGGGCCAGCTCTTGAGGTCGCCGTGTTTTACCAGCGTCGCCGGATCGCCGACCACGATGCCGGCATTCTTGAGCGCGATCAGCGCCAGGAACAGGCCGATGCCGGCGGCGATCGCCATCTTGAGCGACTTGGGGATGGCGTTGACGATCCATTCGCGGATCGGCAGCACGCTGATGATGAAGAAGATGATGCCGGAGATGAACACGCAGCCGAGCGCGACCTGCCAGCTGAACTTCATGCCGCCGACCACGCCGAAGGCGAAGTAGGCGTTGAGCCCCATGCCGGGCGCCAGCGCGATCGGGTAGTTGGCGACGAACGCCATCAGCAGGCAGCCGATCGCGGCGGCGACGCAGGTCGCCGTGAACACCGCGCCGAACGGCATGCCGGCCTTGCTGAGGATGTCGGGGTTGACGAAGATGATGTAGGCCATGGTGAGGAAGGTCGTGATCCCGGCCACGATTTCGGTCCGCACCGACGTCTTGTTCTCGCTCAGTTTGAACAGTTGTTCGAGCATTCGCGGTCTCCCCCCGTCGATTGCCGCAGTGTGCGGGCATGCACCTGTGCAAAACCAGCGGGATTGCGCCCCGGTTTGCCTTTGCAGGGTCCGTTCCCTACAGTCCGCCGCCATGCGAATGAGCCAATATTTCCTGCCCACCATGAAGGAGAACCCTTCGGAGGCGCAGATCGTCTCGCACCGGCTGATGCTGCGCGCCGGCCTGGTCCGCCAGACCAGCGCCGGCATCTATGCCTGGCTGCCGCTCGGGCTGCGGGTGCTGAAGAACATCGAGCGCATCGTGCGCGAGGAGCAGGACGCCGCGGGTGCGCAGGAAGTGCTGATGCCGACCATCCAGTCGGCCGAGCTGTGGCGCGAGAGCGGCCGCTACGACGACTACGGCGACGAGATGCTGCGCATCAAGGACCGCCAGGGCCGCGAGATGCTGTTCGGTCCGACCAACGAGGAGATGATCACCGTGCTCTTCCGCGACGGCGCGAAGAGCTACCGCGACCTGCCGAAGAACCTCTATCACATCCAGTGGAAGTTCCGCGACGAGGTGCGGCCGCGCTTCGGCGTGATGCGCGGCCGCGAGTTCCTGATGAAGGACAACTATTCCTTCGATCTCGACAAGGCGGGTGCGATCCATTCCTACAACAAGATGTTCGTCGCCTACCTGCGCACCTTCGCCCGCATGGGTCTGAAGGCGATCCCGATGCGCGCCGACACCGGCCCGATCGGTGGCGACCTCAGTCACGAGTTCATCGTCCTGGCCGAGACCGGCGAGAGCGCCGTGTTCTGCCACAAGGGCTTGGTCGACAAGGACATCCTGAGCCGCCCGATCGACTACGGTTCGGACCTGCAGCCGATCGTGCAGGAATGGACGTCGCTCTACGCGGCGACCGACGAGATGCACGACAAGGCGGCGTTCGAGAAGATCCCCGAGGGCGAGCGGCTCGCCGCGCGCGGCATCGAGGTCGGCCACATCTTCTATTTCGGCACCAAGTACTCCAAGCCGATGAACGCGGTGGTCGCCGGTCCCGGCGGCGAGCAGGTCACGGTCGAGATGGGCTCCTACGGCATCGGCGTGTCGCGCCTGGTCGGCGGCATCATCGAGGCAAGCCACGACGAGGCGGGCATCGTCTGGCCCGAATCGGTAGCGCCTTTCAAGCTCGCGATCGTCAACCTCAAGCCCGACGACGGCGCCGTCGCGGGCGCCTGCACCAAGCTCTACGACGCGCTGCGGGCGAAGGGCGTCGAGGTGCTGCACGACGACCGCGACATTCGCCCCGGCGGCAAGTTCGCCGACATGGACCTGATCGGCATCCCCTGGCAGGTGATTGTCGGACCCAAGGGCGTGTCGGCCGGCAAGGCCGAGCTCAAGAACCGCAAGTCCGGCGCGCGGGAAGAAGTGCCGTTCGACCAGGTTGCGAGCCGGTTCGGATGACGTATTCCCGTCGTCCCGAGCGAAGCAGCCTGCAGGGCTGCGCAGTCGAGGGACCTGTTTTTGTGGCAGGCGGTGCCCGAAAAGGTCCCTCCACTTCGCCTCGCTGCGCTCGGCTGCGGTCGGGACGACGGTAGTGGCCTTCGCCGCCGTCGAGCGCCTGATCGCGTTCCGCTACTTGCGGGCGCGGCGCGAGGAAGGCTTCATCTCGGTGATCGCCGGCTTCTCGCTGGTCGGCATCGCGCTCGGCGTCGGCACGCTGATCGTGGTGATGGCCGTGATGAACGGCTTCCAGCTCGAGATGCTGCGCCAGATGGCGAGCATCAGCGGCCAGCTCGGCGTGCAGGGCAACCGCGACGGCCTGCAGGCGACGCCCGAGCTGCTGGCGAAGCTGCGGGCGGTGCCCGGCGTGCAGACCGCCACGCCCGCGGCCGAGGGCCAGGTGATCGCGGTCGCCGGCGAGAAGGTGAGAGGCGTGCTGCTGCGTGGCATGACGCCGGACGACTTCCGGGCGCGCACGCCGCTCAGCGCCGCGATCGACGGACCGCCCGGCGTTCGCGAGCGCTACCGCACCCTCTGCCGCAGCGACGACGGCAAGCCCGTCAACTGGGGCACGCTCAAGGACTTCGGCAACGGTCTCACCGTGGCCGTCGGCAGGCGCTTCGCGGATCTGATGGGGCTGAAGGTCGGCGACCGCCTGCAGCTCGTCTCGCCAGTGTCGATCGCCACGCCGCTCGGCGTCATGCCGCGCTCGGCGATGGCCGAGGTGACGGCGGTGTTCTGCGCCGGCATGTACGACTACGATTCGAACTTCGTCTACGCGCCGCTCGCCGAGGTGCAGCGCCTGCTGGGAATGGGCGACAGGGTCTCGACCATCGAGGTGTTCCTGGCCGAGGGCACGCCGCTTTCCCCGGCCAAGCGCCAAGTCACCCAGGCGGTCGGCCCGCAGGGCTGGGTGTTCGACTGGTTCCAGGCGAACTTCGGGTTCTTCGCCGCGATCCAGGGCCAGACCAACGTGCTGTTCATCGTGCTGACCATGATCGTGCTGGTGGCGGCCTTCAACATCGTCTCGAGCCTGGTGATGCTGGTGCGCACCAAGACAGGCGACATCGCCATCCTGCGCACCATGGGCGCGACGCGCGGCGCCATCCTGCGCCTGTTCCTGCTCGATGGCCTGGCGATCGGCGGCATTGGTGCGGCGATCGGCGCCGTGCTGGGGCTCGCCTTTGCCCTCAACATCGAGGCGATCCGCCAATGGCTGCAGCACACTTTCGGCCTCGTGCTGTTCGACGAGACCCTGTATCTGCTGGCCGAGATGCCCTCGCACATCACCTGGCAGGAAGTCGCCACGATCACCG
>VBAF01000232.1 GCA_005884705.1 Alphaproteobacteria bacterium | reverse complement strand
GCGACTTCCCTCCGAACGGTTAGTCTAGGCGAAGCCAACCGTGGGGAAACACATGAAGATCGCTGTCGCCGGCGCGGCCGGCCGGATGGGCCAGATGCTGATCCGCGAGATCGCCCGTACCGAAGGCTGCACGCTCGCCGGTGCGCTGGAGGGCGCCGGAAACAACGCGATCGGTCGTGAGGCCGGCGAGGTGGCGGGCGTCGGCAATAGCCATCGTAGCCTCAAGGGCGTGAAGATCCTGTCGGATCCGGCGGCGGCAATCGGCGGCGCCGACGCGGTGATCGACTTCACCGTGCCCGCGGCGACGGTGGCGCATGCCAAGGTCGCCGCCGAGCAGGGCGTGTCGATGGTGATCGGCACGACCGGCCTCGATCCGGAGCAGACCGCGGCGATCCACGACGCAGCCAGGAAGACGCCGATCCTGTGGGCCGCCAACATGTCGCTCGGCATCAACATCCTGCTGGCGCTGGTCGAGAAGACCGCGGCGATGCTCGATCCGGCCTACGACATCGAGGTGCTGGAGATGCACCATCGCCACAAGATCGATGCGCCCTCGGGCACCGCGCTGGCGCTCGGTCGCGCTGCCGCGGCGGGCCGCCAGGTCAAGCTCGAGGAAGTCTGGCGCAGGAGCCGCGACGGCCATACCGGCGCGCGGCCGGCCGGCGAGATCGGCTTCGCAACGTTGCGCGGCGGCGAGGAAGTGGGCGTGCATACCGTGATGTTCGCGGCGGCGGGCGAACGGCTGGAACTCAGCCATCGCGCCTTCAGCCGCGAGACCTACGCCTCGGGCGCGGTGCGCGGGGCGTTGTGGCTGCAGGGCAAGACGCCCGGCCTGTACGGCATGAAAGACGTGCTGGGGCTCTGATCTTCCGGACCGGAAGAGTCTAATCCTCCCGATCCCACGGATGGTCGAAGCGCGGCGAACGCATCGCCGCAAGCGCGGCCTGCAGCGCGGCCGCGACCTTCGCCCGCTCGGCTGGCGCCAGGAACCGGCCGACGACGACGCGGTTGCCGCGCGACGTCAGCACCAGGCGCTCGCCCGCCTCAATTTTCAGCCAATAGGCATCCAGCCGATGCTCCTCACGCTCGCCGTCGGGCGCCACGCGCTCGACCACCAGGTCGCGGTCGGTCAGGGTCAGGGTCTCGCTGCGGCGGGCGTCGAAATAGTTGCGGGTGAACAGCCACCATAAGAGCGCCACGTCGAGGCCGCAAAATCCCGCCACCGGCCAGGCGCCGAGCATGTACATCGGCAGGCCGATCAGCAGGTTGGCCAGGATCACCAACCGGATCAGCCACTTGAAGCCGTTGTCGGACAGGCTGCGGTGGGGCCGCAAAAGCGTGGAAAAGCGCACCGTCTCGGCCATGCTATGAACCTATATGGCCCTGATGAAACCCGGCGTCATCCCCGAGTTCTTCGCCCGCCTCAAGAAGGCGATCCCGGAACCGGAGACGGAGCTGGAATACGACACTGTCTACCAGCTCCTGGTCGCCGTGGTGCTGTCGGCGCAGGCGACCGACGTCGGCGTCAACCGCGCCACCGAACCGCTATTCAAGATCGTCAAGACGCCGCAGCAGATGCTGGCGCTCGGCGAGCGGAAGCTGATCGGCTTCATCAAGACCATCGGGCTCTACCGCACCAAAGCCAAGAACGTCATGGGCCTCTCGAAGCTGCTGGTGGAACAGCATGGCGGCGAGGTGCCGCACACCCATGAGGAGCTGCAGGCGCTGCCCGGCGTCGGCCGCAAGACCGCCAACGTCGTCATGAACGTGGCGTTCGGCGAGGCAACCATCGCCGTCGATACCCACATCTTCCGGGTCGGCAACCGCACCGGCTTGGCGCCGGGCAAGAACCCGCTGGAGGTCGAGCTGAAGCTCTTGAAGCGCGTGCCGGAGGAATACCGCCTGCATGCCCATCACTGGCTGATCCTGCACGGCCGCTATACCTGCAAGGCGCGCAAGCCCGAATGCCCACGCTGCGTGGTCAGCGACCTCTGTCTCTTCAAGGCGAAGACGACGGCGCTCTGACTTCCTGCACCCGGCCCAACAGGGCGAAACCCAGCACCAGGAAGACCAGGACGCAGGCGATGCCCCAGCGTGTCGACTGCGTTCCGCTGGTGACGGCATCGATGGCAAGCGGCGCCATCCAGGCGGTGGCGCGGCCGCTGAGCGCAAACAGGCCGTAGAACTCGCCGACCATGGTCGGCGGCGCGAGGCGGCCGATCAGGGTGCGACTCGCCGCCTGCATCGGCCCCATGCAGAAGCCCAGCAGCAGGGCGAAGGCCATGAAGGCCATTTCTTGCGTCGAGCCGAACAGGCCCCGCGCCGGGCTGACCGGCTCGGCCGGCACGACAAAAAGCACACGGTCGACGGTGATGCCGAGGATGCCGATGGTGGCCACGATGACGCCGGCGATCGCCAGCCGCACGGTGCGCTTGCTGCCCAGCGTGTCGTCGAGCCAGCCGCCGAGGAAGGCGCCGGGAATGGCGAGCAACGTGACGACGATGCCGAAGATGCCGAGCGTCGTGACGCTCCAGCCGAACGTCGCTTTGGCGTAGACGCCGCCGAAGGCGATGATTGCCGCCAGCCCGTCATTGTAGAGCATGAAGGCGATCAGGTAGTTGAAGGCGTTGCGGTGCTGGCGCAGCCGCCCGAGCGTCGCGAGCAGCGAGGCGCCCCCCTCGCGCGCGCATTGCCAGACCGACACTGGACGATCCTTCGCGTGCTCGGGCGTGAACAGGAACATCGGCACCACGAACACGACGAGCCACAGCGCCGAGGCGGGACCGGTGGCGCGCTCGAGGGCGTGGCTCGGGTCGGCGCCGAGCACGGCCTGGGCAACCAGCACCACGCCAAGCGCGATCAGCCCGCCGACATACCCCAGGCCCCAGCCGAAGCCGCTCAGCCGGCCCATGCGGTCGGGCCGCACGATATCGGGCAGCTGCGCGTTGTTGAACACGATCGACATCTCGGCGCCGACGGTCGCCAGCACGACCGCCCAGGCCACCGGCCAGACCAGGTCGGGCCGGTCGGGATAGGCCCACCACAGGCCGATGCAGCCCATCACCAGCAGGAATTGGAAGGCGAAGACGTAGGGTTTGCGCCGCCCGCCGGCGTCGGCCATTGCGCCGAGGAACGGGCTCAGCAGGGCGATGGCGATGCCCGAGGCCCATTGGGTGAATGCCCAAGTCGCCTGGCCCTCGACCGGGTCGGCGATCATGACGTTGGCGAAGTAGGGCCCGAAGATGAACGTCGTGACGACGGTGAAGAAGGGCTGGTTCGCCCAGTCGAACAGCGCCCAGCTGAACCGGCCGAGCGGCGAGGCCTCGCGGGCCGTCATATCAGCTCGACCGACACGTGCTTGCCGGCGGCGTTGGCGAGACGGCGGTCGCGCGTGAGAAGCGGCGCATCGAGCGCCTCCGCCAGCGCGACATACACCGCGTCGTATGCGCTGAAGTTGTTCCGCAGTTCCCAGGCCCGCGGGAGCAGCAGGCCATGCGGATAGCGCCGGATCGGAAAGTCGGCCAGATCGTCGAGAGCGGCACGCGCACGCTGGTCGTCCAAGTCGCCCGCAATGGCATAGCGCCGCAAGACTTGCGCCACCTCGACGTCGAGCAGATGCGGAGCGTGAAGCGTTTGACCGGCCTCAAATATCCTCCGCGTGACGGCAGCGGACGCCGCCGTCCCGAGCAGCGCTTCGAGCAGCGCGGACGCGTCGACGACGATCAACGGCTATCGCGCTCCGCGCGGACGGCCTGTGCCGGCGTCATGGATGGACGAACGGGAGAACGGCTTTCCAGGCGAGCCCGCAGCTCTTCGATGGTCGGCCGCTCGCCCAGCTCGCGAAGGTGATCGAGCAGGTAATCGGACAGCGACATCCCGGCCAGCGCTGCTCGCGCTTTCAATCGGCGGTGAAGGCCGTCCGGAACATTGCGGATTTGGATCATGACGGGCATGCAAATACGATACTTGCATGTGCTTAACATGTCCATGGCAGACTTGCCCGGTCGCGTCGCTGCCCGAGCTGCCGGATCGCGTCGCGGTTGGTCGGCGAGAAGACCTTGGCCATCGCCTGCTGCCAGGGCAGCCAGAGCTGGGCGGTGTGCTCGGCCGGGTCGAGCCTCGCCACCGTGACCTGCGGCACCAGGAAGCCGAAGACGTGCTCGGTGTTGTGCGTCACGTCGGGCGCGTAGCGGGCGCGCCATTGCAGCCAGATCTCGTAGCGGTTCGTCAGGCGCCAGTCGGTGAGCGTGCCAGCCGACAGGCCGGTCTCCTCCACAAGCTCGCGGCGCGCCGTCGCCTCGAGATCGGGATCGTCCGGTTCGCGCGAGCCGGTCACGGACTGCCAGAAGCCCGGATTGGCAGCGCGCTCCAGCAGGAGGACTTCCAGCGCCGGCGTGTGGACCACGACCAGCACCGATTCGGGGAGCTTGAACGCCATCGGGCCCAGCATATAAGGTCCGCCGGCCTATTTTGAGGGGACAATGAGCAAGCAGCTACAGACCGCCATCGACGCGGCGTGGGAGAAGCGCGACGGCATCAGCAGCGCCACCAAGGGCGAGGTGCGCGACGCCGTCGAGGCAGCGATCGCCGGGCTCGACGACGGCAGCTATCGCACGGCCGAGAAGGTCGGCAGCGAATGGATGGTGCATCAGTGGCTGAAGAAGGCCGTGCTGCTCTCCTTCCGCCTCTACGACTCGGTGCCGATGGACGGCGGCGCGGTGTTCCCCGGCATGGGCGGCGCGCCCTGGTTCGACAAAGTGCCGCTCAAGACCAGCGGCTGGGACGCCGGCCGCTTCGCCAAGGCCGGTTACCGCTCGGTGCCGGGCTCGATCGTACGCCGCGGTTCCTACGTGGCCCCGTCGGTCGTGCTCATGCCGTCGTTCGTGAACCTGGGCGCCTATGTCGATACCGGCACCATGGTCGACACCTGGGCCACCGTCGGCTCGTGCGCCCAGATCGGCAAGAACTGCCACCTGTCGGGCGGCGTCGGCATCGGTGGCGTGCTCGAGCCGCTGCAGGCCAACCCAGTGATCATCGAGGACAACTGCTTCATCGGCGCGCGCTCGGAGGTGGTCGAGGGCGTGATCGTCGGCACCGGCGCGGTGCTGTCGATGGGCGTCTTCATCTCGGCCACGACCAAAGTGGTCGACCGCGCCTCAGGCCAGATCCATGTCGGCAAGGTGCCGCCCTATTCGGTGGTGGTGCCGGGCAATATCGGCGGCGGCCCCGACCGGCCCTCGACCTATTGCGCCGTGATCGTGAAGACGGTCGACGAGCGCACGCGGTCGAAGACCTCGATCAACGAGCTGCTGCGCGACTGATCAGCTTGCGTGGCGCGCCCATTCGGGACGCGCCCGGATCTGCTCGGCCTCCTTGCCGAGGATCTTGGCGACCCGTTCCGGCGCAAAGCCGATGTCGAGCAGGCCGATGGCGGCGTTGGCGACCTCGCGGTACTCGGCGATCTTGCCGTCCTTCAGCCGCATGATCGACACACCGTCGAAGCCGACCCGCTTGCCCTTAGCCTCGGGCAGGGTCGAGACATAGCTGAAGGTGTAATAGGCGTAGAGCATCGTGCCGTCGCTCACCGGCCGGAACATCTCCCAGCGGAAGTCGCGGGCGGTCCGGTGGAACCAGTCATCGATCATCTCGGCGATCTTCTCGCGCCCCTTGAAGGCGCCGTAGAACACGTCGTGGTAGACACCGTCCTCGGTGAACAGGCTGGCGAAGGCCTTGCCGTCGCGCCGTTCGACAGCTGACGTGAAAGTCTTCAGGAGGTCACTGGTCTCCATGCGCGTTTCCCCGGTAATTTGAAGGATCATGACCGATGCGACGGGCCCGCGTCATCCCTGGGCAAGGCTGTTGGGCCTTGCCGGCCTGGTTTGGCTGGCCGGTCCGATGACCGCCGCGGCGTTCGACCTGCAAGCGCATCGCGGCGGCCGGGGCCTGGCGCCCGAGAACACGCTCGCCGCCTTCCGCCAAGCCATCTCTCTCGGCGTCACGACCCTCGAGCTGGACCTCGCCATCACCAAGGACGACGTGGTGGTGGTGAGCCATGACCCGTATCTCAATCCCGACCTGGTGCGCGGGCCGGACGGCAAATGGCTGGAGGGTATCGGCCCGATCATCCGCTCGCTGCCGCTGTCGGAGCTCAAGCGCTACGACATCGGCCGGGTCAATCCCGCCTCGGGCTACGCCCGTCAATTCCAGATGCAGCGGCCGGTCGACGGCCAACGCTTTCCGATCCTGTACGAGGTCTACGAGATCGCGCCGGCGCCGGTTCGGCTCAACATCGAAATCAAGACCGATCCGACGCGGCCCAACGACACCGCCGATCCGATCTACTTCACCCATCTCGCCGTCGACCAAGTGAAGGCCAACAAGGCGGTCGACCGCACCATGATCCAATCGTTCGATTGGCGCACGCTGCGCGAAGTGCGCAAGGTCGCGCCCGAGATCGCGACCGCCTGCCTCACCATCGAGTCGCGCAACAGCGACACCATCCGGCGCGACGATCCCACACCGTCGCAATGGCTGGGGGGGCTCGACCTCAAGGCCCAGGGAGGCTCGGTACCCCGGCTCGCCAAGGCGGCCGGTTGCGCCGTCTGGTCGCCGTTCTGGCGCAACCTCACGCCCGAGGCCCTGGCCGAGTCCCACAAGCTCGGCCTGAAGGTCATCCCGTGGACGGTCAACGAGCCGGCCGAGATGGCCCGGCTGATCGACCGCAAAGTTGACGGGCTGATCACCGATTACCCCGAGCAGGCGCTGGCGATCCTGGCGGAAAAGGGCGTTAAAACCCGCTAATTCATTGACTCGCGTCGCTCGGTGTTCTGTATACAAATTCATGCGAGCCTTCCTCCCCGAGCCCGACCTCAGCGAACGCATCCACGACGCCGTGCTCGAAGCCATCTGTTCGGGCGAACTGAAAGCCGGCACCCGGCTTACCCAGGAGGAGCTCGCGCAACGCTTCGGCGTCAGCCGCCAGCCGGTGCTGCAGGCCATGATGCTGCTGCGGCGCGAGGGTTTCCTGATCGAGACCGGCCGCAAGGGCGTCCAGGTGGCGCCGCTCGACATGCAGCAGGTCCGTAACCTCTATGTGGTGCGCGCCGCGCTCGATGGTGCGGCGGCCCGGCTCGCCGCGGCGAACTACACGCGCGAGCTGGCTCATCGCGGCCGGTTGCTGCTCGATGTCGGCCGCCGCGCCGGCGACAGCGGCAACGTGCCGGCGGCGATCGAGGCCGACATCGACTTCCATCTTTTCATCTACGAGGCCTCGGGCAACCCGCTGATCGGCGAGACGGCGCAGCCGCACTGGCAGCACCTGCGGCGCGTGATGGCAGCGGCGCTCAGCGAGGGCGATCTCAGGGTGAGCGTGTGGGACGAACACGAGGGCATCCTGCGTGCGCTCGAGGCGGGCCAAGTCGAGGAGGCCGAAGCGCTCTGCCGCGGCCATGCCGAGCAGATGGCCGACATCCTGACCGGACGACTCAAGGTCGTGATCTCTCGCGCGGCTTAGGAGAACGCCATGAAACTCACCCCGGAGCAGCTCAAGCATTTCGACGACGAAGGTTACCTCTTCTTCCCGAACT
>VBAF01000548.1 GCA_005884705.1 Alphaproteobacteria bacterium | reverse complement strand
CAGCCAGTGGCCGCTGCCGCCGACCGTCACCCAGACCGAGGCGATCGTGCGCTGCCGGGCGCGCTTCCAGGCAGCGTGGTGGGATCATCCGCGGCTTGGCGTCGATGTCGGCGGCTGGCCGTCGCAGACCGAGGTCGACCGATGGCTGGGTGATCTGACCAAGGGATACGAGGCCTTCGCCGACGCGCTCGGCGAACGGCTGCCGCAGCCCCGGCAGGCACTCTACGAGCAGCTGTTTGCGCAAGCGCCCAGGCTGCTGCAGCGCTTTCTGAGCCGCCGGCACATGACGATCATTCAGGGCGACGCCCACGTCTGGAACTGCTTCCTGCCCAAGGATAGGACCGACACGCCGCGCTTGTTCGACTGGGACGGCTGGCAGCCCAACATCGGGGCGGATGATCTCGCCTACATGATCGCCATGCACTGGTACCCCGAGATGCGCCAACGCGCCGAGGGAGGCCTGCTCGACGCTTTCCACGATGAGCTGCTGGCCAGCGGCGTGACAGGCTACGGTCGGTGCTGTGGCAGATTACGCGGCCGATCTGGACGCGGGCCGTCGGCATCCCGCCCGTGATCTGGTGGAACAACCTCGAACGCATCCATCTCGCCGCCGACGACCTCGGCTGTCGCGAGCTCCTCGACTAGGATTTGTCAGTTCAACCGCGCCGCCTCGGCCATCACCTCGATCGCCTCGGGTTGGTGCGAGCGAACGCTGAGCGAATCGGCGCCCGAATCCTCCCACGCCCGGTAGCGCTGCTTGATGCGGGCCGGCGGGCCGACTAGCGACTTGAGGTCGACCCATTCGTCGGGCACCGCGGCGTTCGCCTCGTCCTTGCGCTTGGCGAGGTAGAGCTCCTGGATGCGCTTGGCGGCATCGCCGAAGCCGCGCCGCACCATGATGTCGTTGTGGAAGTTCTTGGTCTTGTGTCCCATGCCGCCGACATAGAGAGCGACCTCGGGCTTCAGCCTGTTCAGCGCCGCCTTCACGTCGCTGTCGACCTCGACATGGATCGACGCCTGGATGGTGAAGTCGTGGAAGCCCTTGCCGTTGCCGGCGCGGCGGAAGCCCTCCTCGAGCCACGGCCGGTACTCCTCCATCGCGCCCGGCACGAAGCCCATCGGCAGCCAGCCGTCGGCGATCTCGGCGGTGAGCTTGACCGTGGTCTCGCTGCCCGTCGCGAGATAGATGGGTATCTGGTTCATGTGCAGGATCGACTTCAGCGGCTTGGCCAGTCCCGCCGACCCCGGCCCGGTGTAGGGCAGCGAGATCTCCTTGCCATCGTGCGTCACCGGCGCCTCGCGCGCGAAGATCTTGCGCATGATCGCCACGTAATCCTTCATCCGGTAGTAGGGCCGGCCCCACGGCTGGCCGTACCAGCCCTCGACGATCTGCGGGCCCGAGACGCCAAGACCGGCGATGAAGCGGCCGCCGCCTGCCATCGCATCGACCGTCGCAGCCGACATCGCGGCATTGGCCGGCGTGCGCGCGGCAAGCTGCATGATGCCGGTGCCGAGCTTGATGCGGCTGGTCTTGGCAGCAAGGAAGGCGAGCGGCGTCACGGCATCGGAACCGTAGGCTTCGGCCGTCCACACGGAATCGTAGCCGAGCTGCTCGGCGCGCTGCACCAGCTCGACCGGGATGTCGAGATGCGCCCGGGAGTAGCCGATCGACAGGCCGAGCTTCATGAAGGTTCCCCTGATATTTGAGCGCCCACTATAGCATTTGGGCAGAATTGTGGGCGCAACCCCGCTTCGCCGCGCGGGTTGATTCGTCACCTTCAAGCTTACAGGAGACCGCCATGAAGCATGTCGGCATTCTGGTCGCGGCCGTCGCCTTGGCCGGCACCGTCGGCGCCTGCGCGGATCCGTATTACGGATACCATCGCAGCTACGCCTACACGTCAGACTACTATTACCCGAACTACTATTCGAGCCGCCCGGTCTACTACTCGAGCGCGCCCGTCTACTACCCGAGCCGGCCCTACTACGGCACGTACGACTACTACCGCAACTACAACGGCATCCATTCGAGCAACGAAGTGAGTGCGATGTAATCGCGGCTCGCTCAACAGGAGGACTTCGTCATGAAGACCATCGCTTGCGGCCTTGCCGCCATCACCCTCGCTGCGCTGACCGCCGGTTGCGGCTACTCGGAGCGCACCTACGCCGTCCAGGCTCCGGCGCCGAGCTATGAGCGGGCAGTCGCGGTTCCGGGCGCGGAGTACTACGGCGACCGCTACTACACGCCGAGCTACTACTACCCGTCACGGACGGCGTACGTCCGCTACTACTAGGTCGCGCGCCGCACGGCGTCCGCGATCGCGTCGACCGAGGCGAGGCTCATGTGCGGCCCGATGGGCAGGCTGAGCACCGTCTCGGCGAGCGCTTCCGCCAGCGGGAACGACCCGCGGGGCAGGCCTAGATCGGCATAGGCCTGCTGCAGATGCGGCGGAATCGGATAGTGGATCAATGAGCCGATACCCGCCGCGTCGAGCGCTTTGATGAGCTCGGCGCGGCGTTGCGTGCGCACCACGTAAAGATGCCAGACCGGCTCGGCCCATTGCGGCGCACGCGGCAGACCGATGCTCGCCAGTCCCGCCAGCCGGTCGTCGTAGCGCGCCGCCATCACACGGCGACGCTCGTTCCATTCGTCGAGCTTGGCGAGCTTGACGCGCAGGAATGCCGCCTGCAGCTCGTCGACGCGCGAGTTGTAGCCGCGCTCGATGTTCACGTACTTCACCTTGCTGCCGTAGTTGCGCATCGCCCGCAGGCGATCCGCCAGCGCGGCGTCATCGGTCGTCACCGCGCCGCCGTCGCCGAACGCGCCGATGTTCTTGGTCGGAAAAAAACTATGCGCCCCGGCGTGACCGAGGGCGCCAACGCGCCGCCCGCGCACCTTCGCGCCCTGCGCCTGGGCGACATCCTC
>VBAF01000231.1 GCA_005884705.1 Alphaproteobacteria bacterium | reverse complement strand
CGATGTCGAGGTCGATCGAGCGCGCGCCCTCGAACAGCCGGTCGATGTGGGCGTCGAGGCTGATCAGCCTGCCCTTGACCAGCCGCAGCCCTTCCCACACGCCATCGCCCAGCGCGAAGCCCGAATCGAAGACCGAGACCACCGCCTTGTCGCGCGGGAAGAACGCGCCGTTCACGTAGACCAGCACCTGATCGTTGCGCGCGTCGGGCCTGTAGGCCTGCGCGCTCGACTGTTCCGTCGTCATTGCCGCTTCCTCTCGCCGACTTCCTTTGGCTCGGGATGACACCGAGGGTGTTGCTTCGATCCTGGTTTCACAGACTGAATTCCTTGTGGCGGGCGAGGAAGGATTGCGTGCGCTCCCTCTTCGGATGCTTCAGCACCTCGTCCGGCGTGCCCTGCTCGTGGATCGCACCGTCGGCCAGGAAGATCACCCGCGTCGCCACGTGATAGGCAAAGCCCAGCTCGTGGGTGACCAGCAGCATGGTGCGGCCTTCCTCGGCGAGCGACCGGATCACGCCCAACACCTCGCCGACCAGCTCGGGATCGAGCGCCGAGGTCGGCTCGTCGAACAGCAGCAACTCGGGATCCAGGGCGAGTGCGCGGGCGATGGCAACCCGCTGCTTCTGGCCGCCGCTCAGATGCGCCGGATAGGTCTCGGCCTTGTCGGCGAGGCCGACCCGCGCCAGCTCCCTCTCGGCGCGGGTGCGCGCCTTGGCCTTCGGGAAGCGGCGCACGGTGCGCAACCCTTCCATGACGTTGCCGATCGCCGTCATGTGCGGGAACAGGTTGAACTGCTGGAACACCATGCCGATCCTCTGGCGCACCTTCACCAGCTCGCCTTCGCGCCGGCCGATCGTCTCGCCGTCGAGCGTCACCGTGCCTGAGTCCGGCATCTCCATGAAGTTGAGGCAGCGCAGCAGCGTGCTCTTGCCCGACCCCGAGGCACCCAGAATGGCGATGCGCTCGCCGGGTTCGACATCGAGGTCGATGCCGCGCAGCACGGCGTTGGCGCCGAATTTCTTGGTGAGGCCGGCGACCTTGAGCAAGGTCATTCGCTTCTCCCGAGCCGCCGCTCCAGCAGGTAGGTGAACTGCACCAGCGGCCACAGGAAGACGAAGAAGATCACGGCCACCGCCGTATAGGCCTCGATCGGATTGTAGTTCAGCGAGGCGATCAGCTTGCCCTGCTGCAGCAGCTCGACATAGGCGACGACCGAGGCGAGGGTCGACATCTTGAAGATCTCGATGGCGCGGTTGGTCAGAGCCGGCGTCATGCGCTTCAGCGCCTGCGGCAGGATGATGCGCCGCATCGCCTGGCCCCAGCTCATGCCGAGCGCCCGCGCGCCGTCCCACTGGCCCGGCTCGATCGACTGGATGCCGCCGCGATAGATCTCGGCCGAGAAGGCCGCCGAGTTGAGCGAAATGCCGAGCGCGGCCGCCGCCAGCGGGCTGATCGAAAACGGCAGCAGGATCGGCAGCGCGAAGTAGAACCACAGGATCTGGACCAGCACCGGCGTGTTGCGGAAGAACTCGACGAACGCGGTGGCCGGCCAATGGAGCCACTGATTGCGCGCATAGCGGCCAAGGCCGACGACAAGGCCGAGGCTCAACCCCAGCACCAGGCAGATCGCGAAGATGCGCAAGGTCCCGGCGGCGCCGACCAGCAGCGCATCGGTGTTGGCGAAGACCGAGGCGAAGTCCCATTTCATCGAAGGGCCCGCATCAATGCACCGTGCTCTCGCCGCTTCGGGCCAGCCGCAGCTCGAGCAGGCGGCTGAGCTGACTCGCCGCAAAGATCACGACGAAATAGATCAGCGCCACCACGGTGTAGGTCTCGAGCGGCCTGAAGCTCTTCTGCGAGACCTCGTTGGCGGCGAACAGCAGATCGGCATAGGAGATGGTGGCGACCAGCGTGGTCGTCTTCATCAACTCGATCGCCCGCTCCATGAAGGCCGGGATCATGCGCTTCACGGCCTGCGGCAGGATGATGCGCTGCATGGCCTGGGCATTGGTCATGCCGATCGCCCGCGCGCCGTCCCATTGGCCGCGCTCGATCGACTGGATGCCGGCGCGGAAGACCTCGGCGAAGAACGCCGCCGACTGGATCGAGAAGGTGACGGCCGCCGCCATGAACGGCGTCATCTCGATGCCGACGATCAGCGGCAGGGCGAAGAAGAACCAGAAGAGCTGGACCAGCGGCGGGGTGGTGCGGAACACCTCGATGACGAAGCCGGCCGGCCACGACGCGAGCTGGTGGCGCGACAGCCGCATCAGGGCGAGCGCCAGGCCGATCACCAGCCCGCAGGCCAGCGCCACGCCGGTGACCTTGAGCGTGTTCACGAGGCCCTCGGCCAGCAGGGCTGAGCTGGCGAGGACCGGCGTGAAGTCCCAGCGATAGCTCATGGCTGGGAGCGTTCCAACCGAGGCCCGCCTATTTCAGCATCTCCTTCATGACCGGCGGCGCGAGCTTGGGATCGAGGCCGAAATCGGTGAGCGCCTGCTCGTACCATTTCTCCGTCTGGCCGCTCTTGTAGTAGGCGGCGATCTGGGCGTCGACCCAGGCGACGAACTCGCTGTCGCCCTTGCGCAGCGCCGTGCTCGAGGCCTGCCACTGCGCCGGCGTCGGCACCACGATCTTGCCCTGGCCGAGCTTCTGGCGCGCGGCGAGCAAGGGCGGATGGAACAGGACCACCGCGTCGGCGCGGCCCGACTGGAAGGCGGCGATCGCCGCGGCATTGTCGGGGAAGCGCTGGATGTCGGCCTTGGCGGCGTGCTCGCTGACGAAGCGATCCATCGACGAGGCCTGCGGCACGGCGATCTTCACGCTCGGCTTGTTGAGGTCGTCCCACGCCTTCACCGCGAGGTCGTCCTTGGCAAGCGCGGCCAGCGCGTACCAGAGCAGCGGCGTCTCGGGGAAATCGACCGCCTGCTTCCGCTCCGGCGTGGCGTCGATCATGAACATGATGTCGATCTTGTCGGCCTGCAGCGCGGCGATCGAGTTGCCCCAGCTCACCTCCACCGTCTCCATCTTGGCCCCGAGCTTGTCGGCCATCGCCTTGCCCATGAAGGCGCCGACGCCGGTGCTCCACTGGCCGGTCTTGGGGTCCTTGGAAAACCACGGTGGCGCCTGGGTGACGCCGACACGGAAGGTGCCGCGCTTCTTGACCGCCTCGAGCGTGCCTTCAGCGCGCGCCGCAAACGGCAGGCCGAGCAGGCTAGCGCCGGCCAAGCCGGCAATCGTCGAACGTCGTGTGATGGTCATGATCTTCCTCCCCGTTTGGCGAGCGGCTCCAGCGTGTTGAGGAAGCGCTCGGTGGTCTCGACGCCGCGGCGCATGTGGTCGGCGATCTCGGCCCGCACCGCGGCAAGGTCGTCGCCCAGCAGGGCGGCGATGTAGCTGTCATGGCTGTCGCGCCGCGGCCCGCGCCGGCCGTGTGCGCGATGATGCGCCGCCCAATAAAGCTGCAGGCGGCCGCGCAGGCTGGCCCAGGCGCGCTGCAGCAGGCGATGGCCGCTCGCCTCGTAGACCAGGCCATGGAACGCGAGCTCGGTCTCGATGCTGGCGCGATCATCGCCGGCATCGATCGTGGCGACCAGCGCGTCGTTGCGGCGGACGAGCTCGGCGCGGAAGCGATCGTCGCGGCGCTCCCAAACCTGCTCGATGGCGAAGATCTCGAGCGCGGTGCGCAGCGAGAAGATCTCGCGCACGTCCTCGACCGACAGCGCGGCGACGTGCGTGCCGGTGTAGGGCACCGTCACGACCAGCCCCTCCTCGATCAGTTGCCGCAGGGCCTCGCGCAATGGCCCGCGGCTGACATCGAAGCTCTCCGACAGCGCTGTCTCGACCAGCGGCGCGCCGGGCGGGATGTCGCCGGCGAGGATGGCCGCGCGCAGCCGTTCGGCGATCTGGGCACGCAAGGTGCTTTTCGGCACGGCGTCGAGGAAAGAAGCGATGCTCATCGTCGATTGTCGACAATTCTGACGCGCAGACGGGGTCAGCGCAAGCGGCGCGGTACGCTAACACCGCAGGGGAGGTGGGGGGTGGGACGTGACGAAGCGCGCCGAAAGCCCCGCGGGCCGCCGTTTTCCGTTTCCCACAATGGCGGGAAGTTCGCCGCCTAGTACGTCTTGTAGGACAGGAACTTGCCCGACATGCCGATCTTCACCCGGTCGCCCTTCTGGTCGGGCTGGCGCTCCAGGCTCATGTCGAAGTCGATGGCGCTCATGATGCCGTCGCCGAACTCCTCCTGGATCAGCTCCTTCCAGGTCGTGCCGTAGACCTGCACCAGTTCGTAGAAGCGATAGATCAGCGGGTCGGTCGGCGGCACCTGGGCCAGCGAGCCGCGATAGGGCACCTCCTGCAGGAGCAAGGTCTCCTCCTTGCCGAGCCCGAACAGCTTGGCGGCCTTTGCCGCCTGCTCCTTGGTCATCTTCATCTGGCCCAGGCAGGCGGCGGTGACGATGATCTTGGAGGCGCCGCCGATCTTCTTGGCGATCTCCTCCCAGGTGAGTTCCTTCAGCCGCTTGGCGCTCAGGATCTTCTCAGTGACTTCGGCCCTCGTCATGGTCCCCTCCCGTTCTGATGGCGCCGTCGGGGCAAGAGACATGCCAGCTTCTCCAGGGGATTCGGGGTGCGAAACCACACCGCTCGAGCCGTCGCGTTGGGGATTAAATTTTTGGAATCGCTGACTCTTTTCGGGTTTTTCCGATTGCAGGGAGAATCCGGCGTATTGTAAGCTACGGGTTGTGGGTTGTTGGGTGCCCACCACGATATGTCGGCCACCCGCTCAAGGATTGGCTCCAGACGAGCCGCACAGCGGAATGGTTGGGGAGTTGGTCGATGGCGTTATCTCGACACGAGCGGACCAAGCACAAAGTCGATCTTAATCCGCTCGAAATGATCGAGACGGTCGTGTCGGCGAATGATTGGCCGTTCGACCGGACCTCCGAGCGGGAGATCGCCGTCGAGGTCGCCGGCCGCTGGTGCGACTACCGCATGTTCTTCTCTTGGCGCGAGGACGTGGAGGCGCTCCACTTCACCTGCGCCTACGACGTCCGCATCCCGAGCGAGCGCCATTCCGACATCCACGGGCTGCTCGCCCTGATCAACGAGAAGATGTGGCTCGGCCACTTCGACCTGTGGAGCGAGGAGGGCCTGCCGATGTTCCGCCACGCCATCCCGTTGCGCGGCACCGAAGGCCTCAAGCCCGAGCAGCTCAACGACCTCGTGGAAGTGGCGATCAGCGAAAGCGAGCGCTTCTATCCCGCCTTTCAGTACGTCGTATGGGCCGGCAAGACGCCCGCCGACGCGCTGACCGCCTCGATCCTCGAGACGGTCGGCGAAGCCTGAGCGACAAGGACTCTCCGACGCCCCCTCTCCTAAGAACGTAAAAACGTCAATCGTTGGAAAGTCCCCAGCGGCGCCGGTCCCCCAGATCGGCGCCGCGCCGATTTTGGCCCCTCCCGTTGCACGGCTATAAGGCGGCGCATGACCCTCCTGCTGCTGCCCTATCCCGACATCAAGCCCGAGATCTTCTCGATCGGCCCGTTCGCCGTGCGCTGGTACGCGCTGGCCTATATCGCCGGCCTGATGATCGGCTGGCAGATCATGCGGCGAGTGTGCAAGCAGCCGCCCGTGGTGCTGTCGCCGCCGAAGATCGACGACTTCCTGTTGTGGGCGGCGCTCGGCGTCATCTTGGGCGGCCGGCTGGGCTACGTCCTATTCTACAAGCCCGGCTTCTTCCTCGAGAACCCCTTGCAGATCCTGACCCTGTGGGAGGGCGGCATGTCCTTCCACGGCGGGCTGCTCGGCGTGATCGTGGCGATCCTGGTCTTCTCCTACAGAAACGCGATCCATCCCTTCCTGCTGTCGGACATGATGGCGATCGTCACACCGATCGGCCTGTTCTTCGGCCGCCTCGCCAACTTCATCAATGGCGAGTTGTGGGGCCGGCCGGCCGACGTGCCGTGGGCGATGATCTTCCCGCGCGGCGGCCCGCTCCCGCGCCATCCCAGCCAGCTCTACCAGGCGAGCTTCGAAGGCATCCTGCTGTTCCTGCTGCTGCTGGCGGCGTGGAAGTGGACCGACGGACGGCGACGGCCGGGCCTGCTGACCGGCGTGTTCTGCATGGGCTA
>VBAF01000230.1 GCA_005884705.1 Alphaproteobacteria bacterium | reverse complement strand
CAGGTCGCGGATGCCGTCACCCAGCAGGTTGAACGCCAGCACCGTGAGGGTGATCGCGGCGCCGGGAAAGAACACCAGCCACCATGGCGGCACCAGGCCGGCGTTCAGCGCGTCGGACAGCATGTTGCCCCAGGTCGGGTTGGGCGGCGGGATGCCGACGCCGAGGAAGCCGAGCGACGCCTCAATGACGATGGCGACGCCGAGATGGGTGGTCGCCAGGATCAGGTAAGGCGCCACGCACTGCGGCAGGATATGGCGAAACATCATGCGGGTATGCGAGGCGCCGATGCCGCGCGCCGCTTCGACGTACTGCATCTCCTTGAGCGACAGCACGACCGCGCGGATGACCCGGCCGCCGAACGGGATGCGGGTGATGGCGATCGCTACGATCACCGTGCCCAGCCCACCGCCCAGCGCCATGGCGATCGCCATCGCCAAGATCAGGTCGGGAAAGGATTGCAGGAACTCGATGGCGCGCTGGCTCGCCATGTCGAAGCGGCCGCCGAAGTAGCCGCAGGCCAACCCCCACAACGCGCCGAGGGTGGTGCCGAACAGCACCGCGCCCATCGCGACGGTGAGCGAGGTCCGGGCGCCATGGATCACCCGGGAGAGGGTGTCGCGGCCGATCTGGTCGGTGCCGAACCAGTGCTTCTCGTCGGGCGGCTTCTGCATCGCGCGGAAGTCCGACTTGAGCGGCGGATAGGGCGCGACCACGGGGGCGGCGATCGCCATGCCGACGATCAGGGCGGCGATCACCCCCCAGAAGCCTGACAGCGGCGCGCGCCGGAAGAACAGGCCGAAGCTGCGCAAGCCGGTGCGCAGGCGCGACGGCGGGGCGGGGATGGGGCGGTCGGTCGGGATGGCAGTCATCGCAGGCGGATCCGGGGATCGAGGAAGGCGATGGTGAGGTCGATCGCGATGTTGATCAGCACGAACACCGTGGCGTAGATGAAAACCAGGTTCTGCATCACGAAGACGTCGCGTTCGCTGACGGCGATGAACATGGTGTAACCGAGACCAGGCGTGCCGAACGCCCGCTCGACCGGGATCGAGCCCGCCAGCACCAGGCCCATCAGCACGCCGGACAGCGTGATCACCGGCAGCAGCGCATTGGGGAGCGCGTGCCAGGCGATCACCAGGCGGCCGTTCAGGCCCTTGGCGCGCGCGGTGCGCACATAATCCTCGCGGATCACCTCGAGGAGCGCCGAGCGGCCCATGCGCGCGATATAGGCCGCCTGGCCGAGCCCCAGCACGACCGCCGGACCGATCACCAGCTGGAAGTTGGCCCACGGATCGGCGAACAGCCCGGAGCCGGTGAGCGGCGCGCGATAGCCGAACCAGAACAGCAGGGCGAGCACGATCAGCATGCCGATCCAGAAGCCGGGTACCGCCAGGAACAGGATGCTCACGAAACGCACCGCGCTGTCGGCGGCGGTGTTGGGCTTGAGCGCGCTCACGATCGCGACCGGAATGCCGACCAGCCATGAGATGACCACCGACAGCAGCGCGATCTCGGCGGTCAGCGGACCGCGCCGCGACAGCATCTCGGCGACGCTTTCGGAACGGAAGAAGGAGCGGCCGAGATTGCCGCGCAGGATGTCGCCCATCCAATGCAGGTACTGCACGACGAGCGGATCGCTGAGTCCGAGATCGGCCATGTAGCGGGCGCGCTCGGCCTCGCTGAGCTTGGTGAAGCCCTCCGGGCCGAAGATCGCGACCAGCGGGTCGCCGGGCAGGATGCGCATGATCACGAAAACGATGATCGACACGCCGACCACGGTCAGCGCGCCGAACACCAGTCTGCGGGCGATGTAACTATACATTGCGCCTCAAGGCGTTAGCCTCCCTTAGGCCATTTATCGCAGGCCATTAGGCCCGTTCTTGTTGTGCCCATCATAGGGCCGGATAGAATGTGAACCAGCGTTTTTGCCATTCGAAAGCTAGGATCATGAGGCCCCAGAACATCGCCGTGGTCGGCGCAACCGGCGCCGTCGGCGTCGAAATCCTGCGCGTTCTCGAACGCCGCCGCTTCCCCGTTGCCGGCCTGAAGCTGCTGGCCTCCAAGCGCTCGGTCGGCAAGACCCTGGAGTTCAAAGGCAAGCCGCACAAGGTCGAGGAGCTCACCGCCGACGCGTTCAAGGGCGTCGACATTGCCTTCTTCTCGGCCGGCGCCACGCGCAGCCGCGAGTTCGTGCCGGCCGCCAAGGCGGCGGGCGCGCTGGTGATCGACAATTCGTCGGCCTTCCGCATGGACCCCAACGTGCCGCTGGTCGTGCCCGAGGTGAATGCCGGCGATCTGCGCCGCCACAAGGGCGTGATCGCCAACCCCAACTGCACGGCGGCGATCCTCGCCGTGGCGGTGTGGCCGATCCATCAGGCGGTCGGCATCCGCCGCATCGTCGTCTCGACCTACCAGTCGGCCTCGGGTGCAGGCGCCGCGGCGATGCAGGAGTTGCAGGACCAGGCGCGCGAATACGCCGCGGGCAAGGAGATCACCCATTCGGTGTTCCCGCACCAGATCGCCTTCAACGTCTTCTCGCACAACACCCAGGTGGCCGAGAACGGCTACAACGAGGAAGAGAACAAGGTGGTCGAAGAGATGCGCAAGATGTTCCACGCGCCCGACCTGCCGATCGTGCCGACCTGCATCCGCGTGCCGGTGCTGCGCGCCCATTCCGAATCGATCGTGCTCGAGCTCGCGGCGCCGATGTCGCCCGAGGAGGCGCGCGTGCTGCTCGCCCGCTCGCCCGGCATCAAGATCGTCGACGATCCGGCGGCCAACCACTTCCCGATGCCGCTCGAGGCGAGCGGCGATCTCGACGTGCATGTCGGCCGCATCCGGCGCGATCTCTCCAACCCGAACGGGTTGGCGCTGTTCGTCGCCGGCGACCAGCTCTTGAAGGGCGCCGCCTGGAACGCCGTGCAGATCGCCGAGGAGCTGGCCAAGCTCCAGGTTCTCGCCGCCGAGTAGGGAGGGTTCGAACGATGGCGCCGCAGAAACGCATGATGCATCTCGGCGCTTTCGTGCACGAAACCGGCCAGCACGTCGCCGCTTGGCGCCATCCCGGCGCGCACTACCATTCGGGGGTGCGCTTCGCCGACATGGTGGAGACCGCGCAGCTCGCCGAGCGCGGCAAGATGGACTTCCTGTTCCTCGCCGATTCCGCTGCCGTCGATCTCGAGGGCAGTCCCGACGCGCGCGGCCGTATGGGCAAGGTGGTCAAGTTCGAGCCGATGACCATCTTGTCGGCGCTCGCCGCGGTGACCAAGAACCTGGGCTTCGTCGCCACCTCGACCACGACCTTCAACGAGCCCTATACGCTGGCCCGCCAGTTCGCCTCGCTCGACCAGATCAGCGGCGGCCGCAGCGGCTGGAACCTCGTCACTTCGAACAACGAGCAGGACGCGCTGAACTACAGCCGCGACCGGCATATGAGCCACGGCGACCGCTACGAACGCGCCATCGAGTTCGCCGAGGTGGTGCAGGGCCTGTGGGACAGCTGGGATGACGACGCCTTCGTCCGGGACAAGGACTCCGGCGTCTTCTACGACACCACGAAGATGCATGTGCTGAACCACAAGGGGAAGCACTTCCAGGTGCGGGGGCCGCTCAACGTCGCGCCCTCGCCGCAGGGCCGCCCGGTGCTGGTCCAGGCCGGCGCCTCGGGCACCGGCCGCGACGTCGCGGCACGCCTGGCCGAGATCGTGTTCACCGCGCAGACCGTGTTCGAGCAGGGCAAGGAGTTCTACGCCGACGTCATGGCCCGCCTGCCGCGCTTCGGCCGCTCGGCCGACGAGGTCCGGGTGATGCCGGGCTTCTACCCGGTGGTCGCGCCGACCGCCTCGGAGGCGCAGGAGAAGTACGACACCCTGCAGTCGCTGATTCAGGTGCCGGTCGGCATCTCGGTGCTCGAGCACACGATCGGCGTGCACGATCTCGACAAGCTGCCGCTCGACGGGCCGGTGCCGGAGATGCCCGACACCAACGGTCCGCTCAGCCGCCAGCGGCTGCTGCTCGAGCAGGCCAAGCGCGACAAGCTCACCTTCTGGCAGCTCTGCCTCGCCAACGCCGGACCGCGCGGCCACGTGCTGTCGATCGGCACGCCGACGCAGGTGGCGGACGAGATGGAGCACTGGTTCAAGGACGCCGCCGCCGACGGCTTCAACGTCATGCCGGCCTGGCTGCCCGGCTCGCTCAAGGATTTCGTCGACCTGGTGATCCCCGAGCTGCAGCGCCGCGGCCTGTTCCGCCGCGAGTACGAGGCGACGACCTTGCGCGGCAATCTCGGCCTGCCCAAGCCGATCAATCGCCATCACGCCGGCCGACTCGCCGGCGCCGCGGAGTAGGCTTATCGGCGGCGCAGCGCCAGCACCAGCGCCAGCGTCGTGGCAAGACCAAGGGTTGCCAGGATCACGATCGCGGCGCGCGGCCCGAGCTCTTGCGCCAGCGCGCCGGCGGCGAGGACGCCGAGCGGACCGGTGCCGATGCAGACCGTGACGATGCCCATCAGCCGCGAGCGCACCTCGAGCGGCGCCTCGGTAAGCATCAAGGTGGTCTGCATGTTGCCGAAGCCCGCCGTGCCGAAGCCGCCCAGGATCAACGCGGCCAGCGCCAGCCAATACCACGGCGAAAGTGCTGCGATCAGCAGCATCACCATGAAGAACGAGGCGCCGCCGGCGAACATCAGGCGGCGGTCCATGCGCAGCACGCCGGCCGCGATCAGCGCGCCGCCCAGCAGCGCGCCGGTCGGCTCGGCGGCAGCCAAAAGTCCGACCAGGGCCGGCGAGACGTGGACCCGGTGTAGGAGAAGGCGAAGGCATTGGTCACCACCGTGACGCCGAACACCAGCAGGATCATCGGCCGGGTGCGGGCAAGGCGCAGGCCGTCGACGATGTCGGCCGGGATGCGCGCGATCATCAGCCGTCGCGTCACTTGGTGATAGACCAAGCCCGCCATGGCGAAGGCACCCGCGAACTGGACCAGCGCCGTCACCGTGTAGGCGCCCTTCATGCCGAGCCACTGGAAGGCGAAGCCGCCGAGCAGCGGGCCGATCATGCGGGTCGCGGCGTTGGTCGCAGAATCGAGCGCGATCGCCGGGATGATGAGCGGGCCGGCTGCTTCGCCGACCATGCGCCGCCGCGTCGACATCTCGGTCGCCCACATCGTGCCGGCGGCGAGGTTGCCGAGCGCCACGTGCCACAGTTGCAGATGCCCGGTGGTGGCGAGCGTCGCCAGCACGGTCGAGACGCTGGCGGGCACCAGCAGCGCCAGCATCACGATCAGCTTGCGGTCGACCGCCTCGGAGACAGCGCCGGCGAAAGCGCCGAGGAAGAGCTGCGGCAATTGCCGCGCCGCCACCACGCCGGTGACGGCGAGCGCCGAGCCGGTGACCTCGTAGGCGAACAGCCCCGACGCCAGCAGCTCCAGCCAGCGCATGGCGTTGGCGAAGGCGCCGACCAGCCACAGCCGCAGGAAGTCGGGCTGGCGCAGCAGCGCTCGCAGAGCGGGACGCTCTTCCGGCGGCGGTGGCGGTGAATTCATTGGGGCGCACGCTATCGTTGCCGCTATCGTGCGGCCAACAGAATCACCGGAGGAAAAGCATGAAGCGCCGTCGTCTGCTGCTGGGCAGCCTTGCCGCCGCGGCGCCGTTGCGCCTCGCGCATGCGCAGGCGGCATGGCCGTCGAAGCCGGTGCGCTTCATCGTGCCGTTCGCGCCGGGCGGCGGCACCGACGGCGTGAGCCGGCTGATCTGCGACCAGTTGAGTCGGACCTTCGGCCAGTCCTTCGTGGTCGACAACAAGGGCGGCGCCGGCGGCAATATCGGCACGGTCGAGCTCGCGCGCGCGGCACCCGACGGCTACACGCTCGGCCTGATCTCGGTGGCGAGCCACACGCTCAACCCGATGCTCTACACCAAGCTGCCCTACGATCCCGACAAGGACATCGTCGCGATCTCGCGGCTGGCGCTGCTCGTGAACCTGCTCGGCGTGACGCAGACGCTGCCGGTCGACAGCGTCGCCGAGCTGATCGCGCTCTGCAGGAAGGAGCCGGGCAAGTATTCCTTCGCGTCGTCCGGTCCGGGCTCCTCGCTGCATCTGAGCGGCGAGCTGTTCAAGGCGCTGGCCGGCGTCGACATCATCCACGTGCCCTACAAGGGCGCCGGCGCCGCCTATGGCGACGTGATCTCGGGCACCGTGCACATGATGTTCGCCAACATGCCCTCGATGCTGCCGCAGGTCCGCGGCGGCAAGCTGAAGGGACTCGGCGTGACGTCGGCCGAGCGCTCGCGGGCGGCGCCCGAGATCCCGGCGATCGGCGAGACCCTGCCGGGCTATGTCGCGACCTCGTGGTATGGGCTGGGCGCGCCGACCGGAACGCCCGAGCCGATCGTCGCCCGGCTCGAAGCCGCGGTCGCCGACGCGCTGGCCAATCCGGAGATCCAGCGGCGCTGGCGGGACGATCTCGGCCTCGACATGCCGCCGCCCGGACGAGCGGGTTTCGCCGCGTTCGTGGCGGCCGACCGCAAGGCCTGGGAGCCGGCGGTCAAGGCGTCCGGCGTGAAGCTCGACTAAAGAACGACGCTTGCCGCGGCGAGAACGCCCAGCGCCGCGACCGCGACCGCGAGGCTGCCGAGCGAGACCAGCCGCAGGGCGCGCGCCGGCGCGAGCCCCGCCATGTCGGCGGCGATCCAGAACAACGGATCGTTGACGTGGCAGATCGCGATCGAGCCCGCGCCGACCGATGCCGCGGCAAGCGCGCGGCCGGTCGGGCTGTCGAGCCCGAGCGCGGGCAGCATCGGCTCGACCATGCCCGAGGCGGTCAGCACGGCGCTGAGCGAATTGCCCTGCATGGTCTTGACCGTGGCGGCGGCGAGGAAGGGCGCCAGCAGGCCGAGCCGCGGATCGAGCATGTGCTCGGCCAACAGCTCGGCCATGCCGGTCTCGTCGAGCACGCGGGCGAAGCCGCCGGCGGCGCCGACCGCCAGCAGCAAGGGTGCCCAGCTCGTGTCGGCCAGGACGTCCGGCTGCCAGCGGCGCGACAGCAGCGCCGCCAGCGCGATCGCCAGCACCGCCAGCACCAGCGGCTTGCTGATGCCGGTGTAGAACTCGCGCGCTCCCCCCTTGCCCAAGGGCTCGCTCGGCATCTGGGCCATCGATTGCACGATCAGCAGCGCGATCGGGATCGCGATCGCCAGCCAGCCAAGCGAGAGACGGCCGGGCCCGCGGTCGTCGCGCGCGAACAGCAGCCAGCCGACTGCCGCCGCGACGATCGCCGCAGGCACGGCGATCCAGACCATGGTCGCGATGTCGGCCTTGACCACCGACGCCGCCGCGACGGCGAGCGGCGAGGGCGCCACCAGCGCATGCACGGCGAGCAGCGTGAGCGCGAGGCCGATGGCGCGGCCTGCCGGCTGCAGCAGCGCCAGTCCGCCCGCCGCCGAGCCGCCGAGTCCGGCGAAGGCCCCGGCGAGCGCCGTCGCTGCGCCGGGCAAAGGCTGCTTGATCAGCATCCGGCCGACCAGGGCGCCGGCGACCACCAGCAGGCCCACCTGCTCGAGGGCCGCGACGAAGCCTAGGCCGAACGCCTTGCCGATCGACTGGAAGGTCATGCTGGCGGCGATGCCGTAGCCCACCACCACTGCCATCAGCGCGAGGAACGCCGGAACTCCGAAGCGCTGGATCAGCAGGACGATCGCGACGACGGCGACCGGCAGCAGCAAGGCGGCGAGAATCATGCCAACCGACCATAGGCGTCTGGTAGACTCGCGTCATGCGTTTGCTGCTCGTGATGTGGATCGCCGTGCTGTCGCTCGTGGCGCCGGCCTGGGCCGAGAGCAAGCTGGTCCGCATCGAGGGCAAGCGCTTCGTCGCGCCCGACGGCAGCACGCTCGCCATCAAGGGCATCAGCCTGGGCAACTGGCTGATGCCCGAGGGCTACATGTTCAAGTTCGAGGTCGCCAAGGCGCCGCGCCAGATCTACGGCGCCGTCGACCGCCTGCTCGGGCCCGAACGCGCCAGGGCGTTCTGGGCCGCGTACCGCGAGCGCTACATCGCCGAGGACGACATAGGCTTCATCAAGTCGGTCGGCTTCAACACCGTGCGCATCCCGCTGCACTGGGAGCTGTTCATGACGCGCGACGGCGCGCTCGAGGGGCCGGGCTGGGCGCTGCTCGATCGCGCGCTGGGCTGGGTCAAGGCGGCCGGCCTCTATGCCATCGTCGACCTGCATGCCGCGCCGGGCGGGCAGACCGGCATCAACCACGACGACGGGCCGGGCTATCCGTTGATGTTCTACGTGCCGCGCGACCGCGATCTCACCGTGAAGCTGTGGCAGGCGATCGCCCAACGCTATGCCGGCGATCCGACGATCCTGGGCTACGACCTGCTCAACGAGCCGATTGCGCCCTACCACGACACCGCGACGCTCAATCCCCGGCTCGAGCCGTTCTACAGCCGCGTCACCGCGGCGATCCGTGCCGTCGATCCCGGCCGAGTCGTTATCCTGGCGGCAGGCCAGTGGAGCTCGAGCTTCGACATGTTCGGTCCGCCCTTCGCGCCCAATCTCGCCTACACCTATCATTCGTTCTGGGCGAGCACGAAGCGCGATTCGATCCAGCGCCATCTCAACTTCTCGAACCGCTACGACGTGCCCTTGTTCCTCGGCGAGACCGGCGAGTTGACCGACGAATGGAACGCCCGCTTCCGCGCGCTGCACGAGGCGCACGGCATCGGCTGGTCGCTCTGGACCTACAAGAACCTCGACACACCCTCGACCGTCGTCTCGATCCCGCGGCCCGACGGCTGGACCGAGATCGTGGCCTTCGCCGACGGCATCACCAAGGTTAAGCCCTCCGACGCGCTGATCGAGCGCGCGATGGCTCAGTATCTCGACAGCATGCGCCTGCCCAACGCCACCGTGCGCTGGAGTTATCTGGCCTCTTTGGGATTGCGCAGCGCGCCGTAGTGATCGGCGAGCGCATGCAGCGCCGCGGCGCCGTCGCCCTGGAAGCTCGGGCCGTGCATCAGCGCGATGGTCTTGGGCGTGAGCGCCGCCAGCCGGCGCAGCGTCGGCTCGGCCAGCGGCGTCGACGGCATGAAGGGGATCGCCTTTTCGGTGGCGATCGCGGCATCGACGATGTCGCCGGTCGTGGTCGCCGCGCACGGCCCCATCTGGGTGAACAGGTCGCTGCTGAAAAGCGTGCCGGTGGTCTCCTCGTAGACCAGACCGGCGTCCCAGTTGTGCGGCACGTGCGGCGTGTCGAGCCAGCGCACTCTCTTGCCGCCGAGATCGATCGTCTCGCCGTCCTTCAGCGCGCGCGGCGCGCGGTTGGCCATGTCGGTCAGCCAGATGTTGATGCCGACCTGGCCGTGCGCCGGCGTGGCGTTTGGCGCCGCCGCCAGCCACTCGTTGATCGCGCCGGCCTCGTCGGCCTCGACATGGCTGCAGGTCGTCCAGCGCAGCTTCTCGAGCGGGATCACGCTCGCCACCGCGGCCGAGATCAGCGGGAACATCGCGCGATGGCCGTAGTGGAACAGCAGCGGCTCTTCGGCGTCGATCAGGAACTGGTTGAAGGTGAAGCCGTTCGGCCCGATCTGCGGCACCAGGGTCGAGAGGCGATAGATCCTGTCGGCGATCTCGGTGACGTCGGTCTTCATGTCAGAACCTCCATCAGCTTCCGATTGAACGCCTCGGCTGCCTCGTAGGCGACCCAGTGGCCGGCGCCGGGAATGAGGTGCATCTGGAAGTCCGGCTGCACGGCACGGAACAGGTCGATGCGCTCCTGGATGTAGGGATAGGTCGTCGAATCGAACTCGCCCCAGATGCCGCTGAGCGGCGTCTTGACCTGCGGCAGCACCTTCGACAGCGCACCGGCGATGCCCATGTCGCGGCTGCGCGTCCTGGCGCGCGTGGTGTTCATGATCTGCATGTGGATGGCCACGCCATCGACGTTCCTGGGGTCGTGCAGCATCAAGAGCTCGAGATTGCGCCGCGCCTCGTCGGCCAGCATCTGCGGCGCCATCGTCGGCAGCAGCTTGTGCAGCTTCTCGGTCGGCTTGCGCGTGGCCTTGAGCCCGCCGGCCCCGACGAACACGATGCGCCGGATGCGCTCGGGCATTTTTGTCGACAGATGGCCCGACACCATGCCGCCGAACGAGAAGCCGGTGAGGAAGAACTGCCGGTCCTTGGGCAGCAGCTCGCGCACGGCGTGATCGACGCAATGCGTCACCGACCAGACGTCGCGCACGTCGTCGGGCGAATCGCTGTCGCCCAGCCCCGGCATGTCGGCGGCGTAGACGGTGTAGTGCTGCGACAGCGGCAGGACGTTCCGGATCCAGTGAATCCACGAACCCGAGCCGCCGTGGAACAACAGCAGTGTCGGCTTGCCGGAGCCTTCGCCCCAGACGTGCCACATCATCTTGCCGCCGCCTCCGGCGCTTCTTGGGCCCATCGGCACCCGGACGGCCTGCGAGGTGGCGGCGACGGACTCGATGGTTTCGAGGGCGGTGCGGCCGTCCGGCATGCGCGGGACGGCGGAGTAGTCGAGGTTCATTTCTTGAGCGCACCCAGCAGACGGTCGACGAACCCACCGGCCTGCTTGCGCTCGACCCAGCGCAGCACCGTGATGAGATCATTGTCCGGATCGATCCAGACGATGTGGCTGCCCCAGCCGAAGGCGAAGTAGCTGCGTTCCGAGGCGGCCGCGAACTGCCGTCGGTCGGTGTTGAGCCACCACATCAGTCCATAGAACGGCGCCATCGGGCAGGGCTTCACCAACTCCGCGGTCCAGCCCTTGGGCAGCAGCGGCGTGCCGTTCCAGACGCCGCCTTGCGCCACCAGCAGGCCCATCAGCGCGAGGTCCTTGGCCGAAATGACGATGCCGCCGCCCCAGTGCCCGCCGCCCGGCACCGAGATCATCGGCGTGCCGTCGATCGTCACCGTCGAGTTGCGATAGCCTTCCCAGCGCCAGCCGGTCGAGGCGCCGATCGGATCCATGATCCGGCGCTTCAGCACCGACGGCAGCGGCTCCTTGAACAGCTGGAGCAGGCAGAGCGACAGCCGGTTCACCCGCACGTCGTTGTATTCGTAGGTGCTGCCCGGCGCCTTCATCGCGCGGCGCGTGCCCTTGGGCCCTTCGGCGACCTGCAGCCCGACCACGCGGTTGTGGTCGATGCGATCCTCCTTGCCGAACAGCGTGCCCGACCATTCGCTGGTTTGGGTCAGCAGATGGCGCCAGGTGATGTCCTTGTTCTGGTCGCTGGTGAAGCCGTCGTCGAGCGCGTAGCCGGCCACCTTGTCGTCGAGGCTCTTGATCCGCCCGTCGCCGACCGCGAGGCCCGCCAGCAGCGAGAGGAAGCTCTTTGCCACGCTGAAGCTCATGTCGGCGCGCCCGGTGTCGCCCCATTCGGCCAGCAGCTTGCCGCCCCGATAGACGATGCCCGAATGGCCGCCGCGGTGCGCCACTGGGCCCAGCATCTCGTTGTCCGGCGCCTTCTCGCCGCTGTCCCAGGTCATCACGAACTGCCCGTCGGGCATCTTCATGTCCGCCGCCCACTTGGACTCGATGGACTGGGCGAAGGCAATCGCGTCTTTCACGTCGTTCATGCACGCAATCAACATTGGAGGGGGTGCCGGAGCAAGCGTAGAAACGCATATGTCCCTGCCGACCACGCTGTCGATCCGCCGCCCCGACGACTGGCACGTCCATCTGCGCGACGGACCGAGGCTCGCCGCCTGCGCCGTCCACACCGCGCGCCAGTTTGCCCGCGGCATCATCATGCCCAACCTGGTGCCGCCGGTGACCCGGGTGGCGGAGGCCGCCGCTTACCGCGAGCGAATTCGCAGAGCGGTTCCGGCCGAGCTCGCATTCGAGCCGCTGATGACCTGCTACCTGACCGACGGTGCCGACCCGGCCGAGCTGGCCCGCGGCAAGGACGAGGGCGTGTGGGTCGCCGCCAAGCTCTATCCGGCGCACACCACCACCAACTCCGCACATGGCGTCACCTCGATGGACGCGATCGCCCGCGGCCTGGAGGCGATGGAGAAAGCCGGCATGCCGCTGTTGGTCCATGGCGAGGTGACCGATCCCGAGGTCGACATCTTCGACCGCGAGGCGGTGTTCCTCGAGCGGGTGCTGGCGCCGCTGCTCGCACGCCATCAGGGCCTCAAGGTCGTGCTGGAGCACATCACGACGCGCGAAGGCGTGCAGTTCGTCGAGGCGCATCCGGGACGGCTGGGCGGCACCATCACGCCGCATCATCTCAGCTACAACCGCAATGCGATCTTCAAGGGCGGCATCCGTCCGCACCTTTACTGCCTGCCGATCGCCAAGCGCGAGGAGCACCGCCTCGCGCTGCGCCAGGCGGCGACCTCGGGTAGCCCGCAATTCTTCTTGGGCACCGACACCGCGCCGCACACCGCCGACACCAAGGAGTGCGCCTGCGGCTGCGCCGGCGTGTTCAACGCGCCGGTGGCGATGCAGGTCTACGCCCAGGTCTTCATGGAGGAGAACGCGCTCGACAGGCTCGAAGCCTTCGCCAGCCTGAACGGCCCGCGCTTCTACGGCCTGCCGGCCAACGAGCGGCGCATCACGCTGCAGGCCAAGCCGATGGAAGCGCCGGAGCAGATCGAGGTGCCGGGCGGCAACAAGAGCATCGTGGTGTTCCGGCCGGATACGGCGGTGGGATGGAGTTTCTGACACGGTGGCGCGCCGCGCACCGTGTCATCCCGAGCGAAGCGAGGGATCTATGGGCTGCAGCATGGATCCCTCGCTACGCTCGGGATGACAGCTAGCTCGGGATGACAC
>VBAF01000539.1 GCA_005884705.1 Alphaproteobacteria bacterium | reverse complement strand
CCGGCGCTGGCGATGCTGCTGCTGATCGCCCTGGTGCTGATGCGTTCGCGCCTGTGGTCGATGCGGACGGTCGAGTAGCTGCGGCTCGGCTACTCGGCGGCGGCGCGCCGGCCGAGCCCGAGGGTCTGCCAGACGTCCTGCAACGCCGCGACCAGCCGCGTCATGTCCTCGTCGGAGTGCAGCGGCGTCGGCGTCAGGCGCAACCGCTCGGTGCCGCGCGGCACGGTCGGATAGTTGATCGGTTGGACGTAGATCGCGTGGCGGTCGAGCAAGAGGTCGCTCGCCTGCTTGCACAGCGCGGCGTCGCCCACCGCGACCGGCACGATGTGGGTGGAGGAGGGCATCACCGGCAGGCCGGCCGCGGCGAGCCGGCGCTTCAGGGTCGCCGCCCGCTCCTGGTGCCGGGTGCGCAGCTCGGGATGGGCGCGCACGTGACGAATGCTGGCGAGCGCGCCGGCCGCGATCGCCGGCGGCATCGAGGTCGAGAAGATGAAGCCCGAGCCGCAGGAGCGCACGAAGTCGACCGTCGCGTCGGTCGAGGCGATGTAGCCGCCGACCACGCCGAACGCCTTGGCGAGCGTGCCCTGGACGATGTCGACCTTGTCGAGCGCGCCGTCGCGCTCGGCCACGCCGGCGCCGCCCTCGCCGTACATGCCGACGGCATGGACTTCGTCGAGATAGGTGAGCGCACCATGGCGATGCGCGAGATCGCACAGCGCGCCGATCGGCGAGACGTCGCCATCCATCGAGTAGACCGATTCGAACGCCACGATCTTGGGTGTCGCCGGATCGGCAGCCGCGAGCAGCAGCTCGAGATGCTCGAGATCGTTGTGCCGGAAGACGTGCCGTTTGGCGCCGGAGTGGCGGATGCCGGCGATCATCGAGGCGTGGTTGAAGGCGTCGGAATAGAGCTCGCAGCCGGGCAGCAGGGCGCCCAGGGTCTGCAAGGTGGTTTCATTGGCGACGTAGCCCGAGGTGAAGATCAGTGCCGCCTGCTTGGCGTGCAGGGCGGCGAGCTCACGCTCCAGCGCCACGTGCAGCGTGTTGGTGCCGGAGATGTTGCGGGTGCCGCCCGCGCCCGACCCCTGGGCGTCGACCGCGGTCCGCATGGCGTCGAGCACGAGCGGGTGCTGGCCCATCGCCAGATAGTCGTTGCTGCACCACACCGTGACCTCGCGCATCGCGCCCTCGCGATGCAGCCGGGCGCGCGGAAAGGCGCCGACGATGCGCTCCAGCTCCGCGAAGACGCGGTAGCGGCCTTCATCGTGCAGACGCTGCAGATGGCCGGCGAAGAAAGCCTCGTAGTCCATTCCTGTCCCGTGTCCTCCCGAGTGAAATTACTCGGCCCGCCTCCGTTGTTCTTGGCCTTTTTGGTCGCGGACTGGGGACACGTTGACGTGAAATGCCCTGCGAACGATTCGCAGCTAGACGAGCAAGGCGCCGATCAGCGCGGCCGACAGGAAGAAGGAGACCGTGAGCAGCGGCAGCGCCCCGAGCAGGCGGGTCTGCGCCGGCAGGCCCTCCCAATAGCGCAAGGTCGGCAAGGCCGCGGCGAGCGCCATCAGGGCGCCCACCGCCCACAGGGCAAAGGCGATCGGCATGGCCACCGTCACGCCGTCGCCTTTCAGGTCGGAAATGCCCATACCGACGATTGCCGGCAGGACGGACGCCGTGAAGAAGGCGACCGCCCAGATCGCGCGGTTGCGGATGCGCTGGTTGGTGCCGAGCGGCGGCGCCCAGCCGGGACGCCCGCCGCCCGCTTGCGCCGGAGGCGCGTCGGTCATGTCAGCCCTTGAAATGGCCTTCCGACTTCAGCTCCGCCAGCGCCGCGTCGAGCGACTGGCGCAGGCGGCCGAACAGGTCGGCCAGCTCGGTCTCGTTGATGATCAGCGGCGGGCAGATCGCGATGCGGTCGCCCATGTTGCGGATGAACAGGCCGCGCGCGACCGCCTGGTTGTAGACCTTGAGGCCGGCACCGACCGCGACGACGTCGAACGCCTCCTTGGTGTCGAACGCCTCCTTGGTCTTCTTGTCCTTCACCACCTCGAGCGCGCCGAACATGCCGATGCCCATCGCCTCGCCGACCAGCGGATGGTCGGCGAACGACTGGATGTGCTTCTGGAAGATCGGGCTGAGCCGCTTGGCGTGACCGAACAGGTCGATCTCGTCGTAGATCTTCTGCGCCTCGAGCGCGACCGCGGCGGCGACCGGATGGCCCGAGTAGGTGAAGCCATGGCCCCAGGTGCCGATCTTGTCGCTCTCGCTCGCCAGCGCCTGGAAGACCTGGTCGTTGATCATCACCGCCGAGATCGGCAGGAACGACGCCGACAGCGCCTTGGCGCAGGTCAGGATGTCGGGCTTGATGTTGAGCGTCTGGCAGCCCCAGACATTGCCGGTGCGTCCGAAGCCGCAGATCACCTCGTCGGCGATGAACAGCATGTCGTACTTGCGGCAGACGGCCTGGATCTTCTCGTAGTAGCCCTTGGGCGGCACGATCACGCCGCCGGCGCCCATCACCGGCTCGGCGATCATCGCGGCGCAGGTCTCGGGGCCTTCCTTGAGGATCAGCGCCTCGAGCTCTTCGGCGCAGCGCGTGGCGAACTGCTCCTCGGTCTCGCCGTCCTTGGCGAAGCGGTAATAGTGCGGGCAACTGGTGTGCAGGATGCCCTGGATCGGCAGGTCGAAGGAGCGATGGTTGGCCGGCAGGCCGGTCAGGCTCGCGGCCGCCACGGTGACGCCGTGATAGCCCTTGATGCGCGAGATGATCTT
>VBAF01000538.1:3196-5221 GCA_005884705.1 Alphaproteobacteria bacterium | reverse complement strand
CTCCTTGTCCTCCTCGGTGTAGTTGCGCAGGTCCTCGGTCATCCGGGTGAAGGCCGAGGGCGAGATCGAGTTCACCGTGACGCCGTAGCGGCCGAGCTCGCGCGCGGCGATCACCGTGAACGAGGCGATGCCGGCCTTGGCCGCGCCGTAGTTGGTCTGGCCGATATTGCCGTAGATGCCCGACACCGAGGTCGTGGTGACGATGCGCGCATCGACCGGGCCGCCGGTCTCCTTGGCCTTGTCGCGCCAGTAGGCGGCGGCATGGCGCGCCGGCGCGAAAGTGCCTTTGAGATGCACCTTGATCACGGCGTCCCATTCGTCCTCGGTCATGTTCACGAGCATGCGATCGCGCAGGATGCCGGCGTTCAGCACCACGGCATCGAGCTTGCCGAAGGCCTGAACTGCCTGGTCGATCATGTGCTTGGCGCCGTTCCAGTCGGAGACGTCGTCGCCGTTGGCGACCGCCTCGCCGCCCTTGGCCTTGATCTCGTTCACGACTTGTTGTGCCGGCCCGACATCGTGGCCCTTGCCGGCGCGGTCGCCGCCCAGGTCGTTCACGACGACTTTGGCGCCGTGCTCGGCCAGCATCAGGCAGTGTTCGCGGCCGACGCCGCGGGCCCCTCCGGTGACGATCGCCACCCGGCCCTCGCACAATCTCGCCATTGCTCCCTCCCGTCTTTTGCGTGTCTGGAACGGTCCGTCCTGCGCTAGTCTAGCGTCCTCAACTGTCGCCCCCAATGGGAGGATCGCCATGGACACCCTGCCGCTCGTCAGTCCCGAACAGGTCGGCCTTTCCGCAGCGCGGCTCGCGCGCATCTCGGGCTGGATGAAAGGCTGGGTCGACAGCGGCAAGCTGCCCGGCCTGCTGGTGGCGGTCATGCGCAAGGGCGAGCTCGCCTTCGCCGAGACCTACGGCAAGGCCGATGTCGAGCGCAACAAGCCGGTGCGGCCCGACACCATCTACCGCATCTATTCGATGACCAAGCCGCTGACCTCGACGGCGATCATGATGCTGTACGAGGAAGGCCGCTTCCAGCTCGACGACCCGATCTCGAAGTTCATCCCCGGCTTCAAGAACCCGCGCGTCTATTCCGGCGGCAGCCGCGGCAAGATCGACACCGTGCCGGCCGAACGCGAGATCACCTTCCGCGACTTGCTCAGCCACACCTCGGGCCTGACCTACGGCTTCATGGAGAGCAATCCGGTCGATGCGCTCTATCGCTCGAAGAACGGCATCGATTTCGGGACGGCCACGACCAGCCTGAAGGAGGTGGTCGACCGGCTCGCGACCTTCCCGCTGATCACCCAACCCGGCAAAGCGTGGAACTATTCGGTCGCCACCGACGTGCTGGGCCGCCTGGTCGAGGTGATCTCGGGCCAGCCGTTCGAGACGTTCCTGGTCGAGAAGGTGATCAAGCCGCTCGGCATGGTCGACACCGACTTCTTCGTGCCCGAGGCGAAGCGCGACCGCTTCGCCGCGAATTACAACGCCGGCGTCGGCGGAAAGCTCGAACTGCTCGACGATCCGGGCAAGAGCCGCTACCTCAATCCGCGGACGGTGAACTCGGGCGGCGGCGGCCTGGTCTCGACCGCGTCGGACTACCTCCGCTTCTGCAAGTTCATGCTGAACAAGGGCCAACTCGACGGCGTGCGCCTGCTCGGCCGCAAGACGGTCGAACTCATGACCATGAATCACCTGAATGGTGACATGGCCGCCATGGGCATGCCGCGCTGGTCCGAATCCACGTCCGAGGGCATCGGCTTCGGGCTGGGCTTCTCGGTCACCCTCGATCCCACCAGGGCGCACATCATCGGTTCGCGCGGCGAATATGCCTGGGGCGGCGCCGCCTCGACCGCGTTCTGGTGCGATCCGGCGGAGGACATGGCGGTGGTGATGCTGACCCAGCTCATGCCGTCCACGACGTACCCGATTCGCCGCGAGCTGCGCGTGCTCACCTATCAGGCGATCGTCGACTGAAGACGGAGACCGTCATGCGCAATACCGGACCGATCAAGGTCAGCAAG
>VBAF01000538.1:0-3165 GCA_005884705.1 Alphaproteobacteria bacterium | reverse complement strand
GTTCGGGCCGATCCGCGCCGCCTTCGAGGAGCATTCGGTCCTGCTGTTCCGCGACCAACACATGACGGACGAGACGCAGGTCCAGTTCAGCGACTATTTCGGCCCGCTCGAGACCACCGGCAGCGCCAATCCCGCCGCCGGCACCAAGTTCCAGCGCCAGTCGAACCTCGACATCATGACCGGCGAGCCGATCCCGCCCGACGACATGCGGATGATCTACCAGAAGGCCAACTACTTCTGGCACTCCGACTCCTCGTTCAAGCGCATCCCGTCGCTGTGCTCGATCCTGACCGCGCGGATCTGCCCGCCGGAGGGCGGCAACACCGAGTTCCTGTCGATGCGCGCGGCCTGGCAGGCGCTGCCGCCGGCGCTGCAGGCGACCATCCATCCGCTGGTCGCCGAGCACTCGTTGCAGCACTCGCGCGACCGCGTGCAGAAGGGCATCCTGAACGACAAGACCCTGAAGGAGCTGCCGCCGGTCAAGCAGCGGCTGTTCCGCGACAACCCGGTGAACGGCCGCCGCGCGCTCTATGCCGGCGCCCATGCCGGCCACATCGTCGATTGGCCCGAGGCGACCGGCAAGGCGCTGCTCTACGAGCTGATGTGGCGCGCCGACCAGCCCGACTATCGGCTGAGCCACGCCTGGCGCGAGGGCGACGTCATCGTCTGGGACAACCGCGCCGTCGTGCACCGCGCGACCTACTACGATGCCGTCAAGTACAAGCGCTTCATGCAGCGCACGACCATCGGCGGCGACGAGATGACCGTGCCGCAATAGGCGATGCCGGACACCTCCTCCGTCACCCAGGGCACAAGACCAGTCGAGAGCGTCCAAGACGGCATGCCCGCCGGCTGGCCGCGCATCTTCGCCGTGGCCACGATCACGATCGGCCTGTCGATGTCGGTGCTGGCCAACTCGATGACCAATCTGGCGCTGCCCTACATCGCGCACGACCTCGCCATCACCGCCGAGTCGTCGATCTGGATCGTCAATGCCAGCCAGATCGCGCTGATGGTCTGCCTCCTGCCGATCGCGGCGCTGGCCGACATCATCGGCTATCGCCGGGTCTACCGCGTGGGATTGGCGCTGTTCTGCCTCGCCTCGCTGGGCTGCGCGCTGGCACCGTCGCTGCCCTGGCTGATCGCGGCGCGCGTCTTCCAGGGACTGGGTGGCGCCGCCCTGATGTCGGTGCAGCCGGCACTGGTCCGCGCGATCTATCCGCGCAACATGCTAGGCCGCGGACTGGGCTTCAACACCACCGTGGTCGCGACCTCGCTGGCGGCCGGCCCGTCGCTCGGCGCCGCGGTCCTGACGCTCGCCTCGTGGCCCGTCCTGTTCGCCGTCTACGTGCCGCTCGGTATCATCGCCTTCGCCCTGAGCGAGCGCTTCCTGCCGCACACCACGCACGTGCATCGGCCGTTCGACGTGCTGTCGGCCATCCTGTCGGGCTTCACCTTCGGCCTGCTGATCTTCGGCATCGACGGCATCGCCCACAGCCATCGGCCGGCGCTGATCGCCGCCGAGCTCGGCGGCGCGGCCGTCCTCGGCGTGCTGTTCGTGCGGCGCCAGTTGCGGTTGGCCGACCCAATGATGCCGGTCGACATGTTCAAGCGGCCGATCTTCGCATTGTCGATCTCGACCGGCAGCTGCACCTTCACCGCGCAGGGCTTGGCCTTCGTCAGCCTGCCATTCCTCTTCCATACCGTGATGGGCAAGAGCGCCACCGACACCGGCATCCTGCTCACTGCGTGGCCGCTGGCGCTGGCCTCGGTCGCGCCGATCGCCGGCCGGCTCTCCGACCGCTATCACGCCGGCGTGCTGGGCGCGATCGGCCTCACCACCATGACCGCCGGGCTTGTGCTGATCGCGATGCTGCCGGCCAATCCCAGCACCGCCGACATCATGTGGCGGCTGGTGCTGTGTGGCGCGGGCTTTGGCCTCTTCTCGGCGCCCAACAACCGGTTGATGATGAATGCGGTGCCGCGCGAGAGGAGCGGCAGCGCCGGCGGCATCATCGCCACCGCCCGCACGCTCGGCCAGACGATGGGCGCCGCACTGGTCGCGCTGGTGTTCGGCCTGTTCGACTTCTCCGGCGGCGGCGCCGCCGACGCCGCCAAGGCGGCGCTGTGGCTTAGCGCCGCGTTCGCCGGCAGCGCTCTCGTGATCGGCAGCTTCAGGCTTCGGCTGCAGCGTTGAAGAACGTCCTGTTTGTTCCGCTGGGAGCGCGCCTCTCCAGCCGAATGCATCTCGCGGAACAGTGATGGCGCCAGACCGAAGCGGCGCTCGAAGGCTTGGCCGAGTCGCGCCGATGACTTCAGGCCCACGCGGCCGGCGATCAACTTCAGAGACAGGCCCTTCGCGAGCAGCGTGCGCGCCGCGTCGAGCCGCAGATCCTCGACGAAGTGCGCCGGCGTCTTGCCCGTCGCCTCGGTGAACTTGCGGTAGAAGCTGCGCTCGCTGTAGCCGGCATGGCGCGCCAGCGTCGGCACGTCGAGCTCACGGTCGAGATGGTCCTGCATCCAGTCGATGAGCGCGGCGAACGGCGCATCGGCCGCCGCTTGAGCCTGCAACATCGGGCTGAACTGTGACTGGTAACCCGGCCGGCGGGCATAGAGCACGAAATGGCGCGCGATCAGGTTGGCGATCTCCGCACCCAGGTCCGCCTCGACCAGCGCCAGCGCCATGTCGATGCCGGTGGTGACGCCGGCCGAGGTCCAGACCTTGCCGTCGACGACGTAGAGCGCCTCGGCATCGACCGACAGCGCGGGGAATTTCTCGGCCAGCCGCGCGCAGCTCGCCCAGTGCGTCGCCACCCGCTTGCCGTCGAGCAGGCCGGCCGAGGCGAGCACAAAGGCGCCGGTGCAGACCGAGCCGTAGCGGTGCGTCCCCGGCGCCACCCGCTTGAGCCAGCGCCGTGTGTCCTCGCGCATCATCGCGGCCTTCAGCCCGCGCGAGCCGCCGGCAACCAGGAGCGTGTCGGGCCGGCCACCGATTTTCTTCGACTGCAGGACGACGCCACAGTTCGAGGTGACGAGGCCGCCGTCGGCCGAGACGATCTGCAGGTCGTAGAACGGCTTGCCGGCCGCGCTGTTGGCAGCGCCGAACACGGCCGCCGGGCCGCTCACGTCAAGCAACTGGCTGCCGTCATAGACGAGGATGAAGAG
>VBAF01000537.1 GCA_005884705.1 Alphaproteobacteria bacterium | reverse complement strand
CGATCCAGCGCAGGTTGGGCAGCTTGTCCTTGAGCGACAGCGCCTTGTCGACCTGCTCCTGATCCTCGGCCACGATCACCGCGGCCTCGGCATGGTTGAGCACGTAGACCAGCTCCGAGGCGATCGAATCCTGGTAGACCGGCACCGAGACGCCGCCCAGCGCCTGGCTGGCGAGCTGGGCGATGTAGAGTTGCGGGCGGTTGTCGCCGACGACGCTGAGCTTGTCGCCGCGCGTGAAGCCCATCGCCGCCAGCCCCAGCGCGAAATCGCGCACCCGGTCGCGGTAGGCCGCCCAGTCGTAGGTCTGCCAGACCCCGCGCGTCTTCTCGCGAATGCCGGGTGCGTGCGGGCTTTGTTCGGCGTTGCGCTGCAGCAGCTTGGCCAGCGTGTCCGTCCGGGCTGAGTCGAGCAGGTTCATTTTCGTCCTCCGCCTTTGGCCGTTCCGAGATAGGCCTCGATCACGTGGGGATCGCGCTGGACTTCTTCCGGCGTGCCGCCGGCGATGCGCCGGCCGCGGTCGAGCACCACGACATAGTCGGAGATGTCCATCACCACGCCCATGTCGTGCTCGATCAGCACCACCGTCATGCCGCGCTCCTGGTTCACGTCCAGGATGTAGCGCGCCATGTCCTCCTTCTCGTCCTGGTTCATGCCGCCCATCGGCTCGTCGAGCAGCAGCACCGTGGGATCCGCCGCGAGCGCGCGGCCGAGCTCGACCCGCTTGCGCAGGCCGTAGGCGAGCGCCGCGGTGGGCAGCTTGCGCAGGTCCTGGAGCTTCAGGAACTCGATGATCTCCTCGACCGCCGCGCGATGCTTGATGTCTTCCTTCTGCGCCATGCCCCAGTAGATGACGCTGGAGAGCACGCCGGCCTTCATGCGGACGTGGCGGCCGAGCATCAGGTTGTCGAGCACGGTCAGGCCGGAGAACAGCGCGATGTTCTGGAAGGTGCGGGCGACGCCCAGTGCGGCGATGTCGCTCGGCTTCTTCTGCGTGATGTCGCGGCCTTCCAGCAAGATGCGGCCGGTATCGGGCTTGTAGAAGCCCGAGATCATGTTGAGCAGCGACGTCTTGCCGGCGCCGTTGGGCCCGATGATGGAAAGGATGCGGCCGCGGGGGACTTCCAGCGAGATGTCCTGGCCGGCCGTGACGCCACCGAACTTCTTCGACACACCCTCGACCACAAGCTGGCTGTCGCCCTCGGGCGCTGGTGCCCGCCGGGCGGACGTACCCGCCATGACCCCTCCCTACTCAAGGTCGTATTCGTCTTTGTTGCCGCCATCATGCAGGCTCCCATGGGCGAACGCAACAAATCCGCCTAAGCTTCGGACCCTGCCAGCGAGGGCCTGCGCCATGCCGCGTCACGTCGTCTGCCTCACTTTCGACCACGATCACATGTCGGGCTTCATCGCCCGCGGGCTGACGACGCCGACCTACATCTCGCGGGGCGAGTACGACATGGTGGTGATTCCCCGCCTGGTGGCGCTTTTGGGCCGCTACGACATCAAGGCGACCTTCTTCACCCCGGGCCACACGATCGACAGCAGCCCGCAGTCCGTCATGCCCTACGTGGAGGCGGGCCACGAGCTCGCCCATCACGGCTGGACCCACCGGCTGCCCGCGAGCCTGTCGCGCGACGAAGAGGAAGAGGAGATCATCCGCGGCAACAACTCGATCAAGCGGGTGAGCGGCCAGGTCGCCCGCGGCTACCGCTCGCCCGCCTGGGACCTGTCGCCCCATTCGATCGAGCTATTGCTCAAGCATCGCATCAAGTACGACAGCTCGCTGATGGGCCACGACTACGACTGCTACTACGCCCGCCAGGGCGACGTCGTGGAACTGAAGAAGCCGTTCGTGCGCGGCCGCGAGACGGCGCTGCTCGAGATGCCGATCAGCTGGTCGCTCGACGACTACCCGCACTTCGAATACATGCGCAATCCCAACGGCTCGATCCAGGCCGGGCTGATGAACGCCAACCTGGTGCTGGAGAATTTCGTCGACGACTTCCAGTACATGCGCGAGGTCTGCCTCGACTTCGGCATCCTGACCTACACCTTCCATCCGCACGTGATCGGCCGCGGCCATCGCATGATGATGCTCGAGCGCCTGATCAAGCAGCTCGCCGCCGGCGGCGCGGTCTTCATGACGATGGAGAACGCGATGAAGGAGTGGCTCGCCCGCAAGCAGGCGAAGGCGGCGGAGTAGTCCTCAGCCGCGCGCCACGCGGATCGCCCGACAGATCTCGACCTGTCCCGCAAAGGGCGGACGTAGCGCCTGGATGGCGCGCGCCAGAAGCTTCGCCCGCTCGTGGGCCTCGCCCCGATTCGCCACGATCGCCCGGCCGAGCGAGCCGTCGGCTTCGGCCGGTGCCAGCACCGCCTCGATTCGGCGCAGGAAGTCGGGCGCATGCGCGAGGTGCCGGTACATGCTAGCCAGGATGAT
>VBAF01000229.1 GCA_005884705.1 Alphaproteobacteria bacterium | reverse complement strand
TCAACCTCAGTCTCCCCCAGAAGGAGTCCGAGATTAAGCCGCGGATCACCGTGATCGGTGTCGGCGGCGCGGGCGGAAATGCCGTCAACAACATGATCAGCGCCGCGCTCGAAGGCGTCGAGTTCATCGTCGGCAACACCGACGCGCAGGCGCTCGGCCAGTCGCTCGCCGACCGCCGCGTGCAGCTCGGCATCACCATCACCCAGGGCCTGGGCGCGGGCGCGCGGCCTCTCCGGCGCCAACATGGTGTTCGTCACCGCCGGCATGGGCGGCGGCACCGGCACCGGGGCCGCTCCCGTGATCGCCGAGGCGGCGCGCGCGCAGGGCATCCTCACCATCGGCGTCGTCACCAAGCCGTTCCACTTCGAGGGCCGCCGCCGCATGCAGTCGGCCGAGCAGGGCATCCTCGAGCTGGAGAAGGTGGTCGACACGCTGATCGTCATCCCCAACCAGAACCTGTTCAAGATCGCCAACGAGAAGACGACCTTCGCCGACGCCTTCAAGATGGCCGACGACGTGCTGCACATGGGCGTGCGCGGCGTCACCGATCTGATGGTGATGCCCGGCCTGATCAACCTCGACTTCGCCGACATCCGCACCGTGATGGGCGAGATGGGCAAGGCGATGATGGGCACCGGCGAGGCGGAAGGTCCGGACCGGGCGCGCGTCGCTGCGGAAAGCGCGATCTCCAACCCGCTGCTCGAAGACCATTCGATGAAGGGCGCCAAGGGCGTGCTGATCAACATCACCGGCGGCCTCGACATGACGCTGCACGAGGTCGACGAGGCGGCCAACCGCATCCGCGAGGAAGTCGACCAGGAGGCCAACATCATCTTCGGCTCGACCTTCGATGCCTCGATGCAGGGCCGCATGCGCGTGTCGGTGGTCGCCACCGGCATCGCGGCGATCGCCCAGCAGGCGCCGGCGCCGAACTATCTCAACCTCGACATGACCCGGCCGATGCAGACCGGCCAGCCGGCACTCAGCCGGCCGGTCGCGCCGCCGGTCGGCCGCGTCGCGATGCCGGCCGCCGCGGTCGCCGGGCCGATTCCGGCGCCGCCGCCCGCGCCGATGATGCCGGCGCCGATCGCCGCGCCGATCGCGCCGCCTCCCGCCCCCGTGGCGGCGCCGGCGCCGATGATGATGGAAGCGCCGCCCGCACCGGTCGTCGCCGAAGCGCTGCCGGTCGCCGCTGCGCCGGTCGAGGCCCCGGTTGCGATGGCTCCTCCGCCGGCGCCCGCGCCGATCGCCGCGGCGATCGCGCCGCCGGCGCCTGCTGCCGCGCCCGCGCCGCAGAAGCCGCTGGTCGACGAGAACGACTGGCGCGTCACGCGTCCGGCCGCCCGGCCGGCGGTGCGGGCCGGCGAGCCGATGGCGCGGCCGACGGTGGCGCGTCCGGCCGGCGGCGAGAGCCGTGCGCCCAATCTGTTCCAGCGCATCACCGGCGCCTTCGCCGCGCCGAAGTCCGGCGCCGCTGCGGCGGCGGTGGCGGTCGAGCCCTCGGTCGCGCGAGCGGTTCAGCCGGAGAACGTTGTGGCGGTGGCGCCCAAGCCTGCGCCGCGGCCGGCGCCGGCACAGCCGTCGATGACTCTCGACGTCACCGAGCGCACCAAGCCGGCGCGCGAGGACGACGACCTGCAGATCCCTGCCTTCCTGCGTCGCCAAGCCAACTGACGCAAGGCCGTGTAGCGTTCTCCATGCATCTTTCGAGGGGCCTTCGGCCCCTCTTTTTTTGGCGTCAGCATGATATAAAGCCCCAAACCGGCTTCACGGATGGGACATGTCGAAAGCGTTGGCCATGATCGTTCACTACGCGCGCCCGGCTTTGGCGCTGGCGCTGGCGTCGTGCCTCGCGGCCTGCGGTTGGTTCAGCTCGGAGAAGGACGAGACCTACACCGAGCAGCCGGTCGAGGTGCTGTACAACCGCGCGCTCGATGATCTCGGCCGCCAGGAGTACAAGCTCGCCGCCAAGGAGTTCGAGGAGGTCGACCGCCAGCACCCCTATTCGGTGTGGGCGACCAAGGCCCAGATCATGGCGGCCTTCACCTACTACCAGTCGAACAAGTACGACGACGCCATCATCGCGCTCGACCGGTTCATCCAGCTCCATCCCGGCCATCGCGACATTCCCTACGCCTACTATCTCAAGGGCCTCTGCTACTACGAGCAGATCTCCGACATCGGCCGCGACCAGCGCATGACGCAGCAGGCGCTCGATGCGCTGTCCGACGTCGCCAAGCGCTTCCCCGATTCGGTCTATGCGCGCGACGCCCGCCTCAAGGTCGAGCTGACCATCGACCATCTTGCCGGCAAGGAGATGGATATCGGGCGCTACTACCAGAGGCAGCACCAGTATGTCGGCGCCATCAACCGCTACCGCACGGTGATCGAGCGCTACCAGACCACGACGCATGTGCCCGAGGCGCTGCACCGGCTGGTCGAGAGCTACCTCTCGATGGGCGTGCAGAACGAAGCCAAGGAGACAGCGGCGGTGCTCGGCCACAACTTCCCGGGCAGCGACTGGTACCAGGACAGCTACTTCCTCATCACCGGCGAAGGGACGCCGGCGCCGGATGAGAAAAAGGGCGGCTGGTTCTTCGGAATCTTCTGACCGGGTCGGCATGCTTCTGTCGCTTTCGATCCGCGACTTCGTGCTGATCGAAAAGCTCGACCTGACCCTTGCGCACGGCGCCGACTGCGGGCTCGGCGCGCTGACCGGCGAGACCGGCGCCGGCAAGTCGATCCTGATCGACGCGCTCGGCCTCGCGCTCGGCGCCCGGGCCGATTCGGGCGCGGTACGCCGCGGCGCGGCGCAGGCGTCGGTCGCCGCCTCGTTCGACCTGTCCAAGAGCCACGCTGCTCATGCGATCCTCGCCGAGCAGGGGCTCGACGACGAGGACGTGCTGACCTTGCGCCGCAGCGTCGGTGCCGACGGTCGCGGCCGTGCCTTCGTCAATGACCAGCCGGCCTCGGTGGCGCTGCTGCGGCGGCTCGGCGAGACCCTGGTCGAGATCCAGGGACAGATGGAGCAGCACGGCCTGCTCGACATCGCGACGCACCGCGCCGCGCTCGACGCCTTCGCCGGGCTCGACAAGCAGGCCGATGCGGTGCGCGCCGCCTGGCGCGACTGGCGGCAGGCCGAGCAGGCACGGGCCGATGCCGAGGCGGCCGCCGCCGCGGCGCGGCGCGACGAGGATTTCCTGCGCCATGCCGTGAAGGAGCTCGCCGCGCTCTCGCCCAGGCCCGAAGACGAGGAGACGCTGGCTGCCGACCGCCAGCTGCTGCGCTCCGGCACGGCGCTCGGCGAGGCGGTGGCGCAGGCGCTCGGCGAGCTCGAGCAGGGGCGCGGCGCCGTCGCCGCCCTGCGCGCCGCCCACCGGCTGGTCGAGCGCAATGTCGACAGGGCGGCGGGCCGGCTCGATGCCTCGCTGGCGGCGCTCGAGCGCGCGTTGGGCGAGGCGACCGAGGCGCAGGCCCAGCTCGAGACGGCGCGCGAGGCGCTGCAGTTCGATCCGGCGCGCCTGGAGAAGATCGAGGAGCGGCTGTTTGCGCTGCGGGCCGCGGCGCGCAAGCACAGCGTCCCGGTGGCCGAGCTCGCGGCGCTGGCCGAGAAGATGCAAGGCCAGCTCGCGGCCCTGGACGACGGTGAGGCAGGCCTCAAGAAGCTCGCCGAGGCGGCGAAGGCGGCGCGCACGGCCTACGTGGCGGCGGCCGAGGCGCAGGCGGCGGCCCGTCGCAAGGGCGCGGCGCGGCTCGACAAGGCGGTGTCGGCCGAGCTCGGCCCGCTCAAGCTCGACAAGGCGAAGTTCGTGACCGAGCTGGCGTCGCTCGCCGAGCCGGACTGGTCGGAGGCCGGCACCGATCGCGTGCAGTTCACGGTCGCCACCAATCCCGGCACGCCGCCGGCGCCGATCGCCCGGATCGCCTCGGGCGGCGAGCTGTCGCGCTTCCTGCTGGCGCTCAAGGTCTGTCTCGCCAAGGTGGGCGATGCCGCCACCATCGTGTTCGACGAGGTCGATTCGGGAATCGGCGGCGCCACCGCGTCCGCGGTCGGCGAGCGGCTGAAGCGGCTGGCGAAGGAGGTGCAGGTGCTGGTGGTGACCCACTCGCCGCAGGTCGCGGCGATCGCCGACCGGCACTGGCTGATCCGCAAGACGACGACACGCACCAGCGCCAGCACCGACGTGCTGTCGCTCGACGCCAAGGGCCGGCGCGAGGAGATCGCCCGCATGCTGTCGGGCGCCGAGGTCACCGCCGAGGCCCGCGCCGCCGCCGACCGGCTGCTCGCGACCGCGGGGTAGATGACACGAGGAGTAGGCGAAAGTACTGGTGTCATCCCGAGCGAAGCGAGGGATCTAGGGGCGGACTGGTGCGAACCTTCCACGTCTATATCCTGACAAGCGTGAACCGGAACGTTATGTATGTCGGGGTTACCAACAACCTCGAAAATCGGCTGGCCGAGCATCGCAGCGGCAAAGGCAGCGCATTCACGCGCCGCTACCAAGTCCATACCCTCGTTCATGCTGAGGAATATCAGTACATCGAGGATGCCATTGCCCGGGAGAAGGAGATCAAGGGCTGGCGACGTTCGAAGAAAGACGCGTTGATCGAAGTGACCAATCCAAGCTGGGCCGACCTATTCGAGACGATGGTCGTCATAGATCCCTCGCTCCGCTCGGGATGACACGGTGTGTGGGGCTGACACGGGGTCTGGGTAAAAGTATCGGTGTCATCCCGAGCGAAGCGAGGGACCTATGCTCTTGCCCTGCTGGATCCCTCGCTTCGCTCGGGATGACACGGTAAGCCGTTGATCTAGACTACCGGCATGTCTAAAGCCGCCAAAGTCGTCGCCGTGCTCAAGGTCGACGATCTCACCGAGCGTCAGGCCAGGGCCGAGCACAAGCGCCTGGGCGACGAGATCCGCCACCACGACACGCTCTATCACGACAAGGACGCGCCGGAGATCTCCGACGCCGACTACGACAGGCTGCGCCAGCGGCTGAAGGCGATCGAGGCGCGCTTCCCGCAGCTCGTCGACCTGCTGAGCCCGACCCAGCAGGTCGCTCCGGCGCCGAGCACGGCCTTCGCCAAGGTCCGCCATGCGCGGCCGATGCTGTCGCTCGACAACGCCTTCACCGACGAGGAGCTGCAGGGCTTCTTCGACCGCCTGCGCCGCGCGCTCGAGCGCGAGACCGACCTCAAGCCCGACGCCGAGATCGCGTTGAGCTGCGAGGCAAAGATCGACGGCCTGTCGATCAGCCTGCGCTACAAGGACGGCGAATTCGTTCAAGGCGCGACGCGCGGCGACGGCACCACCGGCGAGGACGTCACCGCCAACCTCAGGACCATCAAGGACATCCCGCACAAGCTCAAGGGCAGGGGGGTCCCGAAGGCCTTCGACGTGCGCGGCGAAGTCTACATGGAGCGCAAGGCATTCGTGGCATTGAACGCCCGCCAGGTCGCGGCGGGCGAGAAGGCCTACGTCAATCCGCGCAATACCGCCGCCGGCTCGCTGCGCCAGCTCGATCCGGCGATCACCGCAGCGCGGCCGCTGCGCTTCTTTGCCTACGCCTGGGGTGAGGCCGAGCCGCGGTCGTGGAAGACCCACAGCGAATACCTGAAGCTGCTCAAGGAATGGGGCTTCAGGACCAACCCGCTCACCAGGCTGTGCCGCACGCCGGCCGAGGTGCGCGCCTTTTACAGGAAGATCGGCGAGGAGCGGCCGTCGCTGCCCTACGACATCGACGGCGTGGTCTACAAGGTCGACCGCATCGACTGGCAGGAGCGACTCGGCTTCGTCAGCCGCGCGCCGCGCTGGGCGATCGCCCACAAGTTCCCGGCCGAGCAGGCACGCACCCGGCTGAACGGCATCAACATCCAGGTCGGCCGGACCGGCGCGCTGACGCCGGTGGCGGAGCTCGAGCCGGTCAATGTCGGCGGCGTGGTGGTGGCGCGCGCCACCCTGCACAACGCCGACGAGATCGAGCGGCTCGACGTGCGGGTCGGCGACATGGTGCTGATCCAGCGCGCCGGCGACGTGATCCCGCAGGTCCTGGGCTACGTGCCCGAGGAGCGGCCGAAGAAGACCGAGAAGTTCCACTTCCCCGCCAAATGCCCCTGTCCGCTCAGGACGCCGGTCAAGGCCGAGGAGGGCGGCGTGGTGCGGCGCTGCTCGGGCGGGCTTGAATGCCCGTTCCAGCAGGTCGAGCGGCTGCGCTACTTCGTGTCGCGCAACTGCTTCGACATCGAGGGGCTGGGCGGCACCCACATCGAGAATTTCTTCAACGACGGGCTGCTCAAGATCCCGGGCGACATCTTCCGGCTGCCCAGGCGGGTCGACGAGATCAAGAAGCGGGAGGGCTGGGGCGACCTCTCGGTGCGCAACCTTGTCGCCTCGATCGAGGCGCGCAGGACGATCGCGCTCGACCGCTTCATCAACGCGCTCGGCATCCCGCTGATCGGCGAGGCGACGGCCAAGATCCTGGCGCAGGAATACGGCGACGCCGACGGTTGGCTGGCCGAGATGCTGGCCGCCGCCCGGGAGCGCAAGAAGCACCCCGACGACGTGAAGAAAGAGAAGGCCGCGGCCGAGGTCGGCCCGAGCTACGGCCGCCTCTGCAACGTCGAGCAGATCGGCGTCACCACGGCCGACGCGATGTGCGCCTTCTTCAGCGAGGGCCACAATGTCGAGATCATCAAGGACCTCCGCAAGCAGCTCACGGTCGAGCCGGTCAAGCGCCGCGTGATCGCATCGGATGCGCCGCTCAAGGACAAAATCGTGGTCTTCACCGGCGAGCTCTCGATCATGACCCGCGACGCCGCCAAGGCCCGCGCCGAGGAGCTCGGCGCCAAGGTCACCGACTCGGTGTCGAAGAAGACGTCGCTGGTGGTGGTCGGCGAGAATGCCGGCAGCAAGGCGCGCAAGGCGGCGGAGCTTGGCGTGCAGACGCTGACGGAAGAGGAGTGGGTGGAGCTCTCAAGGGCCTGACGTCCGTCAGTGCGTACGCTTCCTCAGGCTATGGTCGTATGTGACGCGTAGATCTCGCCAATGATCGTCACTCGTATAGACACCGTCGATCGCGCCCAGCGACAGGCGAACCGTTTGCGGCGCCACGAGTGTTGCTATCGGTGGGCGTCGTGGATCCCTGAAAGGGGAGATATAGGCGGCGAGGCGATGTCGTTGGTGCTGACCGTGGCGTGAGACGAAGATCATCTGGACGTCGTGATTACCGATGACGTCGCAGTTCACCTCCTCGAACTCGAAGTCGAACCCGCCGACATTCTCTGCTTTGACTGACGTGTCGGTGACGCACAAGTCGCCGACTTGCCAAGGGAAGAGAGCCCCGTAGACGACAAGCAACCAGCTGCCAATGGCGTACATGAACAGAACCACTGGCAGCGTGAACAAGGCTATGGCCAGCAACGCGACTGTATTTTTCCATTTGTTCATATCGATACTTTGCCGAGCTACACGTGACGCTTCAACCTGCCTCGCGGTTGATCAATCCAAGGTTGCGGTCTGGCGGCTAGTTAGTGGCGCGCACAGGACAGGCGTTTAAATCTACAACTGCAGGTAGGTTGCTCCGCTCCCATCTCCTGAAGTCTATTGCGTCTAACCATGCGCTGCGCGACTGTTCGATATTGCTTGGCTATCCTCGGGGTCCAGGCGCTCGCCACCCGCTATGCGCTGGGATTGGCCGCGAAACGGTCGCGAAGACAACGTGATCAGTCGACTCGAACCGGCGAATGATATGGAGCGGTTGCCTGTTCACTTTGTCCGTTTTGCCGTGTTGGCGGTCGGGCTGTTGGTTGTCGTTGAGCTGATTTTCGCGGCTTGGGGGTGCCTCGAGCATATCGAATATGTAAAAGCGCTCAACGACGTCGTTAGCTGCGCCAGCATGCCTCTTCTCGTCTTTATGTGGTGGCAACCCGCGACCGAGATCCACCTCATACTCGTGATGTTGTTGGCGTCTGCGGGCACTGCTCTTTGGGCTTGGTGGGACCACAGACGTTCCTAGCAGCAGCTGCTCCTGCTGCTCCTATTCGAACAGCTTTTTCGCGCCGATCTCATAGCCAGTCCTTATGTACTTCTCAGTATCGGAGGCCAGGAAGGTAGGAGGATTTAGCAAGTTTCTGTTGCTGGAATTCTTGACCGCGTAGTAGCCGGCAAGCCAGAGCGTTTGGTCCAAGGACAGACCGAGCTGTTGGCAAAACAGCCCAACGTTGATGTTCGCAATGCTGCGAAATTGGCGAACCTGGGTGAGACCATCCTTTTCCGGGCGGATAATGGCGTCGTTGGTAGTCCAATGTCCCGCCCTGACCCAGGTTGGCTCTCAGGACAGCCTCGAGCTCGCCGAGCGTCTTCTTGTCCATGAAGGCCAAACCTTGTGAAAGGTCCCAATCGGGATGTTCAGCCTTTGCACGTCTGGCGGCGGCCGCAACGCTCTTAAGGTCGTCGTTGAACGGCGTTATGACATATCCTGTCGGAGAGTTGGGATCGACCACCCATTTTCCGTCGGATAGCAGCAGGTTTTCCCCGTCAAACTCCTGGAAGGCCTTTTCCGTGGCCGGGTCATTGGGTGGAGGTTCGGTCGGCGGTGCGGCGCCCCGACGGGGTGCGTCGATTGACTGGGGATCATCCGGTGTGGCTTGCGCGATCTGAGCATCACCGAAGGCAACGTCGCTCCCGGGATCCGACAACGCGCTGCGGGCTCTTGCTCCCTCCTCAGGCAACAGATTGACCGTTGGTTTGGACTCACGCGCAGGTGCTGCAATTTCATCACCCAGCCGGAGCGAGGCCGCAACACCGCGCCGGGCTTCGATCGTGCGCACTTGCGTGAGTCGCCCAGTGGCGTCCTTCTCTGGGAGCGGCGGTCCGACCTCCGGATAGAGCGTGGTGCCGGCGGCGTAGGGATCGCGCGCGAAGGAGTCCGCCTGATGGCGCATGATCGCCTCGGCAAAATCATGCTCGGGGCCGCTGAGGGTTTCGAGGTGGTGGTGCTGGGCCGCGACGCCAAGCTGAGCGAACGGCCTGAAGAATGGCTCCAGCAGTGCGAGCCGCCGTGCCCCGGTGGCTTGCTCCGACGCGTTGGCGGCGTCGTAGGCATCGGCAATTGCTGCGAGGGTGCCCGTCTTGTACAGCGCCGGCTGCGTCGCGATCGCAGCGGCGGCCGCGGCGCGTTGGTCGTCGAGGCCCTTCACTGTGGCGACGCGGTCGCTTTCCTCCGCGGACTCGCGGGCAGCGATCTTGGCCTGCAGGACCAGGCGCTGCCGTGCCGACAGCGTGTCGTCGAGGCCGGCGCGCTCGGCGAGCGGTGCGCCGTCCTTGCCGGCTTCGCGCGCCAGCCAGGAGTCGGTGGCGGACTCGTCGGCGGCGACGCCGATCGGCAGCTCGAGCGCGCGCCGGTCGGCCGGGGAGAGCGTGTCCT
>VBAF01000536.1 GCA_005884705.1 Alphaproteobacteria bacterium | reverse complement strand
CATCGCCAACGACCATGGCTCGGATTCGGCGGTGATTGACCAGCACATCATCGAGAAGGCGGGCGACCTGTTCGACAGCCGCTGCGACGACATCTTCTACTTCAACAAGGGCCGGCTCTACGCCAACTACCTGTTGATGCGCGAGCTCGGCAAGGACTTCGAGGGCATCATCCGCGAGAAGGGCCTGACCAGCGCCTGGAACGGCACGGTCGAGACCTTCCGCATCGCCTCGCAGCTCGATCCCTGGGTGGTATGGAACGGCTGGCCCGACGCACTGATCATTCCCAATCATCTCGCGGCGCAAGGCTTCTACCTGCTGCGCGCGCGCACCCAGCTGCGCGAGATCACCGCCATCCTGTTGAAGTAAGGGCAGCGCGTGGAGATCTACCTGCCCATCGCCGAGCAGTCGATGAACGTGTTCCTGCTGTTCGCGCTGGGCGCGGCGGCGGGGCTGCTCGCCGGCATGTTCGGCGTCGGCGGCGGCTTCCTGGCGACACCGCTGCTGATCTTCGTCGGCATCCCGCCGGCCGTCGCGGTGGCGAGCCAGGCCAACCAGGTGATCGCCAACTCGGTGTCCTCGCTGCAGGTGCAGTGGCGGCGCGGCAACGTCGATCTGCGCATGGGCCTGGTGCTGCTGCTGGGCGGCATGATCGGCTCGTCGGCCGGCGTGACGCTGTTCACCTGGCTGAAGGCGATCGGCCAGATCGATTTCGTGATCGCGGTGATGTACGTGATCCTGCTGACCTCGATCGGCCTGTTGATGCTGTTCGAGAGCGTCAGCACCTGGTTCAAGCGCAAGCGCAACCCGACCGCCCCGCGCGGCAAGCTGCACACCCATTACCTGGTGCATCGCCTGCCGTGGAAGATGCGCTTCTACAAGTCCAAGCTCTATATCAGCGCCTTCCTGCCGATCACGCTGGGCTTCGTGATCGGCATCCTGTCGGCGATCCTGGGTGTCGGCGGCGGCTTCGTGCTGGTGCCGGCGATGATCTACCTGCTCGGCATGCCGACCACCGTGGTGATCGGCACCTCGAACTTTCAGATTCTGTTCGTGGCGGCCAACGTCACCTTCCTGCAGGCGGTGACCAACGGCACGGTCGACGTGGTGCTGGCGCTGCTGCTGATCCTGGGCGGCGTGGTCGGCGCGCCGATCGGCTCGCGCATCGCCGCCCGCCTGCCCGGTGTCGTGCTGCGCGCCCTGATGAGCGTCCTGGTGCTGGCGGTGGCGACGGAGTTGCTGTTCGAGCTCCTGCGCACGCCCGCCTCGCCTGCTGTTGGTCGCGCTGCTGGCGTCGAATGCCGTCCTTGGCGTCGCCTGGGCGCAGCGCGTCGAGCAGGGGCCCGGCTCGCTGGTCGGTCCGACCCTGGGCGGGCCGGCAGATTCCGGCCTGCCGCCGTCGGTGCCGACCAGCCCCGGCACGCCCGAGCTGATCGTCGATCTGTCGCAGCCGCGCGTCTCGATCACCTCGGCCTTCCAGGGCGAGAGCCTGCTGCTGTTCGGCATGTTCGACCCGCCGGGCGAGATCGTCGTGGTGGTGCAGGGCCCGGCGGCGCGCGAGACCGTGCTGCGCAAGGAACGGTTCCTGGGCCTGTGGCTCAACACCGGGCGTCAGCAGTTCGACGACGTGCCGGCCTACTATTTCATCGCCGCCAGCGCGCCCTTGCAGCGGCTGCTGGCGCGCGGTGCGGGCGGTGAGATCCTGTCGCTCGACGACCGGCTGTCGAGCATCCGGCCGGTCCGCCAGCGCTCGCCGGCGCGGCTTGCCGAGTTCCGCCAGGGCCTGGTCGAGGTCAAGCGGCGCGAGGACCTCTACCCCGCCAATTTCGGCCATGTGACGGTGCAGGCGTCGCGGCTGTTCCGCGCCGAGCTGCCCTTCCCGTCGCGCCTGCCGGAGGGCACCTACGACGTGCGCACCTATCTGTTGCGCGACGGCAAGATCGTCGCCGCAGTGTCGCGGCCCTTGCCGGTCGGCAAGGTCGGCTTCAGCGCCCAGCTGGCCGGCTGGTCGACCGACGAAGGGCCGCTTTACGGTTTGGGCGCCATCATGCTGGCGCTGGTGCTGGGCTGGCTGGGCGGCGCCGTGCTGCGGCGGCTCTAGCGGTCGGGGAGGAGACATGGCGGAGAATCTCGTAGCAGTCACCGAGCGGGTCTTCCTGGTCGTCGTCGACGAGAGCCCGGAGATGGGCAACGCCCTGCGCTATGCCTGCCGGCGTGCCAAGCGGACCGGCGGCCGGGTGGCGCTGCTCTACGTCATGCCGCCGCCCGAGGGCCAGCAATGGGGCGCCGTGGTCGACCTGATGCGCGAGGAGGCGCGCAACGAGGCCGAGCAGGTGGTGGCCCGCTACGCCGACATCGCCGCGACCCTGACCGGCCAGCCGCCCGCCATCTATATCCGCGAGGGCAAGAACCGCGACGCGCTGATCAAGCTCCTGAACGAGGACCGCTCGATCTGCGTGCTGGTGCTGGGGGCCGCCTCGAGCGGCGAGGGGCCGGGACCGCTGGTGACCGCCTTCACCCGGGTCGGCAACCAGCTTCGCATCCCGATGACCATCGTGCCGGGCGCCTTGTCGGAGGCGGAGATCGACGCGATCTCCTGATTGTGCTGCGACTTTTTGGCTGGCGTTGCCCGCAACGACTCTTTGCGATGCGCAATGCAAACGCACCGCGTTGCGGCTCTGATCTCTCAACCTACTGAAACAATTGTAACATAATCTCAATTTCCATAATATTTATACAGATGCCATCAAAAATCCCCTTGCTCGCCTTGGTCGCGGTTCCTACGTCCGGTGCATGTTCATCCAAACCGAGCAGACCCCCAATCCCTCAACCCTGAAGTTTCTTCCGGGCCGGGTGGTCATGGAGAAGGGCACGCTGGACTTCGCCGAGGCGGCGAGCGCCCGGAACTCGCCGCTCGCCAAGCGCCTGTTCGCGATCGAAGGCGTCGAGCGCGTGTTCTTCGGCTCCGACTTCGTGACCGTCAGCAAGGCCGCCGACAAGGATTGGCAGATCCTGAAGCCCTCGATCCTGGGCGGCATCATGGAGCACTACACTTCCGGCGAGCCGGTGGTCGCCGCCGAGGCCGAAGCCGGCGAGGCTGCGGCCGAGGACGACGAGGTGGTCGCCCAGATCAAGGAATTGCTCGAGACGCGTGTCCGGCCCGCGGTCGCCCAGGATGGCGGCGATATCGTGTTCCAGGATTTCCGCGACGGCGTGGTCTACCTGCACATGCAGGGCTCCTGCTCGGGCTGCCCGAGCTCGACGGCCACGCTCAAGATGGGCATCGAGAACCTTCTCAAGCACTACGTGCCGGAAGTCGTGGAAGTGCAGGCGGTCCAGTAGGCCGTCTGGCTCTTTAAGCGTCAGCGTTGGGGATCAGGCGTCGTCGGCCGTGTGGGGCCGCGAACAGTTGGTCGTTTGTCTCGACAACTGGGGGAGTAGCATCATGCGATTGCCGGTCAGGCCCGCCATCGAAGCCGGGCGGCTGTATGCGTTTCCGATCGTGTGGTCTGCTGTCCTCGCTGCAGGCATCGGCCTGCAGCACCCTCTTCCCGAGGTCAATGCCGGCGAGCTGCTGGCTTTCAACGTGATCCCGCCGACGGCGGCCGAGCCGCGCCCGGCGGCCAGCGTGCCCGATCCGGTGTTGAGCTTCGTGCGCCACGAGATCGAGCCGGAAGAGGTGGTGCCGGTGAGCGGGCAATGCGGTGCGCCGTCAGATCCAGGTCAAGGCGATCAATCCCAAGACCGCCGACGAGCTGGCCGGCTTCTTCCGCGACGTCTCCTACACGCTGACCGACGTGCGCCTCGGCGAAGCGGTGCCGCCGATCAAGTTCGAGCGCGTGCCCGACGACCTCGGCAACAAGGACGGCGGCGAGCGCAAGGCGCTGTTCATCACCGCGCTGCTGCCGGTGATCCTCGAGGTCAACCAGCGCGTGCTTGCCGAGCGCGAGCAGCTTCTCTTCCTGCGCGACAAGATGCAGAGCGGACGCGACCTCAGCACGTTCGAGCGCCTCTGGCTCGACCAGCTCGCCGACCGCTACGACACCACCGCCGACAAGCTCGACGAGCTGGCCAAGCGCGTCGACATCGTGCCGCCGTCGATGGCGATCGCGCAGAGCGGCATCGAATCGGGCTGGGGCACCTCGTT
>VBAF01000553.1 GCA_005884705.1 Alphaproteobacteria bacterium | reverse complement strand
TCGCGTCGGAATGGCCGACGATGTACTTGGTGCCGGCATGGATCGACAGATCGCAGCCATAGTCGAACGGCTTGAAGTAGAGCGGCGTCGCCCAGGTATTGTCGATCAGCACCGCAGCACTGTGCTTCTTTGCCACCGCGGCGATCGCATCGACGTCCTGCACCTCGAAGGTCTGCGAGCCGGGAGCCTCGAGATAGACGATCCTGGTGTTGGGCCGCATCAGCTTCTCGATGCCCGCGCCGATCATCGGATCGAAGAACGTCGTCTCGACGCCGAAGCCCTTCAGCGTGGTGTTGGCGAAGCGCCGTGCCGGCCCGTAGCAATTGTCGGTCAGCAGCATGTGGTCGCCGGTCTTCAGGAAGCCCACGATCGCGCCGGTGACGGCGGCAAGGCCCGACTGCACGGCGATCGAGCGGTGCGCGCCCTCGATGGCGGCGACGGCGTCCTCCAGCGCCTTCTGCGTCGGCGTGCCGTTGCGGCCGTAGCCGAAGCCCTCGAACGGGACGCGGTTCTCGAACTTCGCCATGGTCGGCGAGAGGATCGTCGAGGCGTGATAGACGGGTGGATTGACGATGCCGAAGTTGTTGTCCGGGTCGCGGCCGGCGACGGCCAAAACAGTGTCGGGCCTGGTATAAGTTTTCTTCGCGGTCATGAACCGCACTATGGCATAGCCGTCACTTCGGCGGCCACCGATAGATGTCCGGCCACAAGACTCGCGGGTCCTGCAGTTCCTTCTGTTCACGGCCGACCACGCGAAAGCCCGCCTTGCGGTACGTGTCGAGCGCGCGCGGATGGTCGACGGTGTTGGTGTTGAGAACCAGCCGAGACGAACCGCGCGCAAAACCGCGCTCGATCGCCAGGTCGAGCAGCCACGGCCCGATCCGCCGGCCGATATACTCGGGCGTCAGGCCGAAGAAGACGATTTCGGCCTCGTAGAGCTCGAAATAGCCGACCAGCGCGCGCCCATGCCGCGCGGTGTGCAGTTCGTGGCCGGGGCGATTGATCAGCGCCGCCAATTGCTCTTCGCCGAGCAGCCGCCGCTCGTACCAAAGCCATGCCCGTCCGACGCGATCGTAGAGGTCGAGGTAGCGCGCCGCCGTTGGCTCTTGCTCGCGCACGATGTCGACCTCGATCTCGGGCGCCAGGCCGCGTCGCGTCCAGTTCGCCGGCGCGAGCTCCAGAGACGTTACCGTGACCGCAAGCTTGCCGTCGGCGCGAGGCGGCGGCTGGTGGGAGACGTCAGGCACCGGTGACGATAGGCGTGTCGGCGCGTCCGCCCCATTCAGTCCAGGAGCCGTCGTAGATCGCCGCCTCCGGCGCACCGGTGAGGTAGAGCGCGAGGCCGACGACACAGGCGGTGACCCCCGAGCCGCAGCTCGCCGTCACTTTTCTCGCGGGATCGATGCCGGCCGCCTTGATGCGCGCCTTGAGCTCGGCGGCCGGCAGCATGGTGCCGCTCTTGGCATCGAGCAGGTCGTTGTAGGGCAGGTTGAACGCGCCCGGCATATGGCCGGCGCGCAGACCGGCGCGCGGCTCGGGCGCCTCGCCGCGGAAGCGGTTGGCGGCGCGCGCATCGACGACCTGCTCGCGCTTGCCGTCGAGCAGCGACTTCACGTCGTCGAGCGAGCGCACCAGGGTGTTGTCGAGGCGCGCCGTAAAGTGGCGTTCGCGCGGCGGCGTCGGATCGTCCGTCACCGGCCGGCCCTCGGCCATCCATTTCGGCAAGCCGCCGTCGAGCACCGCCACGTCCTTGTGGCCCATCGCGCGGAACATCCACCAGACGCGGGACGCGCCGGTCATCGGCGTGGAGAACTTCTCGGGCGGGGGCAGCATGTGCGGCAGCGGGCTCGAGGTGTCGGCGATCTCGTCGATGTCGAAGAACACGGCGCCAGGAATGTGCTGGTTGGCGAACTCCGCCTTGGGGTCGCGCTTCTGCGCCGGCAGGTAGAAGGAGCCGTCGACGATGCGGATGTCGGGCGCGTCGAGATGGTCCGCCAGCCACTCGGTGCTGACGAGGGCGTCGGGTCGGGCGTAGCTCATGGCGTTTCCTCTTTTACGGCAGCGCGATGATGAACCGCCGGTTCATCTTCCCCTTGTTCTCGATCTTGATGCATTCGACCCGGCCGATCTCGCCGGTGTGCGCGACGTGGGTGCCGCCGCAGGCCTGAAGGTCGACGCCTTCGATCGACAGGAGCCGCACGCGGCCCTGACCCATCGGCGGCCGCACGCTCATGGTCTTCACCAGCTCGGGCCGCGAATTCAGCTCCTCGTCGGTCACCCATTGCGGCACCACCGGCCGATCGACGGCGAGGATCTTGTTGATCTCCTCGGTCACCCATTCCTTGGCCGGCACCTCGCCCTCGAGGTTGAAATCCAGCCGGCTCTTGTCGGCGTTGACCTGGCCGCCGGTGACGTTGCCCTTGATCACTGCCGACATGACATGCAGCGCGGTGTGCATGCGCATGTGCCGGTAGCGGCGCTCCCAATCGAGCACCGCATGGACCGTCGCGCCGACCGCGGGCTTGGGCGAGTCGGGCGCCAGCACGTGCAGCACCTCGTTGCCGTCGGCCTTCACCGTGTCGACGACCTTGGCCTCGCCGCCGTCCCAGCGCAGCAGGCCGCTATCGCCGGGCTGGCCGCCGCCGGTCGGATAGAAGATCGAGCGATCGAGCCGTACGCCGCGCTCCTCGACCGCGGTCACCGTGGCGTCGGCTTCCTTGAGATAGGCGTCCGCGCGAAAGAGTTCTTCGACCATGGGCAGGGTTTAGGCCCGCGCGAGCCGCGCTGCAACGTCCTTGACCGAAGGCATGGAAGGCCCGGCACCGAGCTTCTCGACCGCGCACGACGAGGCGGCGCAGGCATAGCGCGCGGCCTCGACCGGCGTCGCTCCGGCCGCGAGCTTCACGGCCAGCGCACCGACGAAGCAGTCGCCGGCGCCGGTCGTGTCGACCACCTTCGCCGGGAAGGCGGGAATGTTGGTCGGGCCGTCCCTGGTCACGACCACCGCACCGCGCTCGCCCAGGGTCGCGATCACCGCCCGGGGGCCGCGCGCGTGCAGCCTCTCGCAGGCCTCGGCGACTGTCCGCCGGCTGCTGGCCGCGCGCAGGTGGACGCCGGTCGCCTGGGCGAGCTCGATCTCGTTCAGCACGGCGACGTCGACGCACTTCAACAGGCGGACCGGGTGGGGCACGAACGGCGCCAGGTTCAGGACCGTCCGCGCGCCGGCATGGCGCGCCTGCATGAGCAGCGCATGGGTCGTCTCGACCGGAGTCTCGAATTGCGCCACCCAGACCTCGTCGCTGCGCGGCTTGGCGCGCACCATGGCGCTGGTGAAATGCAGGATGGCGCCGGAGGCAACGGTGATGGCGTTGTCGCCTTGCGCCACCTGGATCAGGGCGAGGCCCGTCGCATGCTGGCGGAGCGCCCGCACGCCGGAACTGTCGACATCGTTGTCGGCCAGGAAGCCGCGCAGCGTGTTGCCGAACGCATCGTGGCCGATCGTGCCCAGCATCGCCGTCACCGCGCCGAGCCGCGCCGCCGCCACGGCCTGGTTCAGGCCCTTGCCGCCGGGGAGAAACGAGACCTTGGCTCCGAGCAAGGTCTCGCCGGCCTGCGGCCGCCGCGCGCTTTCGACGATCACGTCCATGTTCAGGCTGCCGCAGACGACCACCCGGCTCATCGCGTCACCCCGTCACGTCACGAGGCCGCGCAGGGCATGGCGCGGCTCTTGCCACGCGCCGCTGCGCAGGATGTCGGCCAGCGCCTTCGCCGCGTCGAGCACGTCGCGGTAGCGCAGATAAAGAGGTGTGAAGCCGAAGCGCATGATGTCTGGCGGCCGGAAATCGCCGATGATGCCGCGCGCGATCAGGGCCTGAACGACCTCGTGGCCATGCGCGCAGGCGACCGAGACGTGGCTGCCGCGCACTGCCGGATCGCGCGGCGTGACGATGCGCAGGCCGAACTCGCGGCAGAGCGGATCGAGCAGGTCCATGAACAGGTCGGTGAGGGCAAGACTCTTGGCGCGCAGCGCGGCGAGATCGACCCCGTCGAAGACGTCGAGTGCCGCCTTGAGCGCGCGCAGCGACAGGATCGGTTGGGTGCCGCACAACATCCGCCGGATGCCCGAGGCGGGTTGGTACCGGTTC
>VBAF01000228.1 GCA_005884705.1 Alphaproteobacteria bacterium | reverse complement strand
TCGCTGACGGCGATCGCGAGGCGCTCGGCGCCGAGCGGCCGCGCCGCCACCTTCACCGTCGTCGCGGGCCTCGCGTACTTCAGCGCATTGTCGACCAGGTTCTGGAACACCACGGTCAGCTCGTCGGCATCGCCGATCGCCTGCGGCAGCGCCGGATCGATCAGCAGCTCGATCGCGACCTTGCGCGAGGACGCCTTGAGCTGCAGCAGGTCGCGCACGCTTTCGAGCACCCGGCCGAGGTCGACCGGCGTGTCGGGCCGGGCATGCTCGTGCTGCTCGATGCGCGACAGCATCAGCAGATCGTCGACCAGCCGGCGCATGCGGTCGGCCTGCTCGGCCATGATGCCGAGGAAGCGCTCGCGCGCCGCGGCGTCGTCGCGCGCCGGCCCGAGCAGGGTCTCGATGAAGCCGGTGATGCCGGCGATCGGCGTCTTGAGCTCGTGGCTCGCATTGGCGACGAAGTCGGCGCGCATGCGCTCGGCGCGGCGCAGCGCCGTGGTGTCGTGCAGCACGATCAGCGCCAGCGAGCCGTCGGCGGCGGCGCGCGGCAGGCGGCGGGCATGGGCAACGACATCGCGCTCGGATGTGCCCGAAAGGACGAGGTCGACGGCGACCTGGTTGGGGCCAACATAGTTGCCGTCGGCGGTCGCCAGCAGAGAATCGATCGCCGCCAGCAATTCGGGATGGCGCAGCGTCGTCGACAGGTCGCGGTCGGGCGGCGAGGCGCCGAGCAGCGCCACCGCCGCGCGGTTGGTGCGCACGATGCGGCGCTGACGGTCGACCGCGATCAGCGCATCGGGCAGGCCGTCGACGATCGCCTGGGCCGAGGCGGCGAGATTGTCGATCGAGGCGCGCTGGCGGCGCCAGCCGGCGGCCAGCGTCGCGGCGGCGGTCGCCAGCTCCTCGGTGGCCGGCGCGAACCGCAGGCGCGGCATCACCGGCTCCTGCTCGCCCGACAGCTCGCTGACGAAGCGCGCGAAGCGACTCAGCGAGCCGAGATAGCGGTGCACCAGGATCGCGGTGACCAGCGCGATGCCGAGCAGCGCTGCCAGCGCGTGGCGGCCGGCGAGCGCGCCCATCCCGTAGAGGATCGCCAGCGCCGCTCCCGACGGCGCCAGCGCCACCAGATTGGCGGAGACATAGCGGCGGAGCGGCAGCTCGTCGGGCACGGTCAGCCGTCGCCGGAACTCGGCGGCTTGCGCAGCGCCCTCGGCAGGAACAGCCGGAACACCGCGAGGCCGTACACGAAGCCGCCGATATGGGCGGTCCAGGCGACCGGCTCGCCGCCGGTGCCGGGCCCATCACCCCATAGGCCAAAGAAGACGTTGAGCGCGATCCAGACGCCGGCCACCGGGAGCAGCGAATTGAGCCGGCCGACATGGCGCAAGGCCATCAGCACGGCGCCGAACACGCCGCTGATCGCGCCCGAGGCGCCGACCACCGGATGGGGTGAATCCGGAAAGAACAGCCCATGAATGAGCCCGGCAACGATTCCTGCCGACAGGTAGAACAGCACGAAACGGCGCACGCCCAGCAGGCGCTCGACCGGCGCGCCGAAGGCGGCCAGCGTGATCATGTTGACGCCGAGATGAACCCAGCCGCCGTGGATGAACTGGTAGGTGATCGGTGCCAGCACCAGCGACCACCATTCGCCGGGCGGATCTCCGGTGTAGGACGCCGGGATCAGGCCGAGCGCCAGCACCAGGCTCTGGTCGGCCTGCTCGCTCAGCAGCTGGCGCACCAGGTGCACGGCGAGGTTGATGCCGATCAGCCACATCAAGGCGGGCGGCAGGTTGATCGCCCGTTCGTGGGCGCTGCCTCCCGGGCCGCCTGGGCGTTTCACGTCATCGAACGGCATCGAGGACTCCGCTGGTCCCGGACCCTATCAGCTTTTGCCGCCGGCTTGCCCCATGGCGCGCAGCCGCAGGCGGAGTGCATTGAGCTTGATGAAGCCCTGCGCGTCGCGCTGGTCGTAGGCGCCCTGGTCCTCCTCGAAGGTGACGTGCTTCATCGAGTAGAGCGACTGGGGCGACTTGCGGCCGACCACCGCCGTGTTGCCCTTGTAGAGCTTGAGCCGCACCGTGCCGGTGACGTTCTCCTGGCTCTTGTCGATCAGCGCCTGCAACATCTCGCGCTCGGGCGAATACCAGAAGCCGAAATAGACCAGCTCGGCATACTTGGGCATCAGCTCGTCCTTGAGGTGTGCCGCACCGCGGTCGAGCGTGATCGATTCGATGCCGCGATGGGCGGCGTAGAGGATGGTGCCGCCCGGCGTCTCGTAGATGCCGCGGCTCTTCATGCCGACGAAGCGGTTCTCGACCAGGTCGAGCCGGCCGATGCCGTTCTGCTTGCCGAGCTCGTTGAGGCGGGTGAGCAGAGTGGCGGGCGACATCGCGACGCCGTCGACGGCGACCGCATCGCCCTTCTCGAAATCGACCGTGATGTAGGTCGCCTTGTCGGGCGCGGCCTCGGGCGAAATGGTGCGCTGGTAGACCATCTCGTCGGCCTCCTCCCAGGGATCCTCGAGGATCTTGCCCTCGCTCGAGGAGTGCAGGAGGTTGGCGTCGACCGAGAACGGCGCCTCGCCGCGCTTGTCCTTGGCAATCGGGATCTGGTGCTTCTCGGCGAACTCCAGGAGCTTGGTGCGCGAGGTCAGTTCCCATTCGCGCCACGGCGCGATCACCTTGATGTCGGGCTTGAGCGCATAATAGGTGAGCTCGAAGCGGACCTGGTCGTTGCCCTTGCCGGTGGCACCATGCGCCACGGCGTCGGCGCCGGTCTGTTTGGCGATCTCGATCTGGCGCTTGGCGATCAGCGGCCGGGCGATCGAGGTGCCGAGCAGGTACTGGCCCTCGTAGAGCGCATTGGCGCGGAACATCGGGAACACGAAGTCGCGCACGAATTCCTCGCGCACGTCGTCGATGAAGATGTTCTCGGGCTTGACGCCCGCCATCTCGGCCTTCTTGCGGGCGGGCGACAGCTCCTCACCCTGGCCGAGATCGGCGGTGAAGGTGACGACCTCGCAGCCATACGCCGTCTGCAGCCATTTCAGGATGACCGAGGTGTCGAGGCCGCCGGAATAGGCCAGCACGACCTTCTTGATCTCGCCCTTCTTGTAGGGCCCGGTATAACTCACGCTCATGGCTGCCCCCTCGGGCGTTTCTGCGGTTCGGGAAAGCGCGGGACTATAACCACCGGCCTTGTGCGGGCAAGCACGCTATAATCGGGTTCGAGCCATGGTTTCAGCCCTAGATCGCCTGACCTATGCCGCCCGCCAGACGGCGCGGGTCGCCTGGTACGCCGGGCACTATGCGGCGGGCCGCCGGCTGCTCAAGCCGATGCCCAAGCCCGACTTCCCGGTCGGTCCGACGCCCAGCCGCGCCGAGATGACGGCCGAGATGCGGGCCCTGTTCGGGCGCGAATGGCGCGACATCGAGGCCGGGCTGTTTCCCGCGCCACGGCCGCTCGGCGCCGAGCCGGGCGAATTCCTGCGCCGCAGCCTGCTCTATTTCCGCGACCTGCCGAGCGTCGATGCGCGGCGCCACGGCGAACGCGAGGACGAGCTGCCGCCCGGCAGCCAGGCCGACGGCCTGCCCGACTACTACCGGCAGAACTTCCATCACCAGAGCGACGGCTGGCTGAGCGAACATTCGGCCCAGGTCTACGACACCCAGGTCGAGGTGCTGTTCACCGGCGCCGCCGACGTCATGCGCCGCCGCGCGCTGAAGCCGATCGCCGAATGGATGGCCGGCAAGAACCAGCGTGATCTGCGCGGGCTCGATGTCGGCTGCGGCACGGGCCGGCTGCTCGCCTTCCTGCACGACGCCTGGCCGGGCGTCCGCTGGACCGGAACAGACCTCAGCCCGCCCTATCTCGCCGAAGCCCGCCGCCTGATCGGCCGCACCGCGCGGGTGAAGCTGATCGAGGGCGCCGCCGAGACGCTGCCGTTCGAATCGGCGAGCCTCGATCTCGTCGTGTCGTCTTTCCTGATGCACGAGCTGCCGCCCGACGTGCGCCTCGCCGTGCTGAAGGAAATGGCTCGCGTGCTCAAGCCCGGCGGCTTGGTCGTCATCGTCGATTCGCTGCAGAAGGGCGACCAGCCGTCGTGGGACGGCCTGCTCGACCTCTTCCCGCACTATTTCCACGAGCCCTACTACGCCGACTATGTCGCCGGCCGGCTCGCAGTGTTGGCGGTTGAAGCGGGTCTGTCGCTCGTCGCCACCGAACGCGCCTTCCTGTCGAAGGTCGCGGCGTTCACGCGCTAGGACCCGACAATCCATCCAAGAGGCTTGGCGAGCTCCAATGTCCACCACCCTTCTTCCGCTCTCGCTTGACGAAGTTACCCAATCGGCCGAAGACCCGTTCGCAACGTTGAATGGATTGCTCAATGCGTACAATTCCGGCCATGTCGGCCCGCCGAAACACGTGCCGCTGTGGCTCTTCGCGCGTGACGCCACAGGCAAGGTGCAAGGCGGCGTGCGGGGACAAACCTATTGGTCCTGGTGCACGATCGATGTGCTGAGCGTCGCGGAACCTTACCGTCGCCAAGGAATCGGTTCGCGCTTGCTCATGAAGGCGGAGGAGATTGCCCGGGCCCGCAATTGCGTCGGGGTCCATCTCGACACCGTAAGTTTTCAAGCGCCCGACTTCTATCGTCGACACGGCTACACGGAATTCGGTCGCATCGACGGCTATCCGCCGGGTCATACGCGGCACTGGTTCATGAAGAAGTTCTGAGACCTAGAGGACGACCTTTTGTCCCTTCTTTCGCACGCTCTCGCTCTTGAGCTGGCCGCAGGCGGCGGAGATGTCGCGGCCGCGCGGCGTGCGGATCGGCGCGCTGAGGCCGCCGTCGTTCACGATCTCGGCGAAGCGGTGCATGCGGTTGTTGGAGCTGCACTCGTAGGGCGCGCCGGGCCACGGGTTGAACGGGATCAGGTTCACCTTGGCGTGGATCGGCTTCAACAGCCGCACCAGCTCGCGCGCGTCGGCATCGCTGTCGTTGACGCCCTTCAGCATGGCGTATTCGAAGGTGATGCGCCGGCTGTTGCGGGCGCCGGGATAGGCGGCGCACACCGCCAGCAGCTCGGCGATCGGCCATTTCCTGTTGATCGGCACCAGCGTGTCGCGGACGGCGTCGCTCACCGCGTGCAGCGAGACGGCGAGATTGACGTCCAGCACCTCGCCGACCTTGGGGATCATCGGCACGACGCCCGAGGTCGACAGCGTGATGCGGCGGCGCGAGAGCGCGATGCCCTGCTCGTCCATGACGATCTTGAGCGCATCGGCGACGTTGTCGAAATTGTAGAGCGGCTCGCCCATACCCATCATGACGATGTTCGACAGCATGCGCGTGGTCTCGGTCGGCGTCGGCCATTCGCCGTAGCTGTCGCGCGCCACCATGAACTGGCCGACGATCTCGTCGGGCGTGAGGTTGCGCACCAGCGGCTGCGTGCCGGTGTGGCAGAAGCTGCAGGTCAGGGTGCAGCCGACCTGGCTCGAGACGCAGACCGAGCCGCGATCCTCCTCCGGGATGTTGACCGTCTCGGCCTCGTTGCCGTCAGGGAAGCGCAGCAGCCATTTGCGCGTGCCGTCGACCGAGCGCTGCTCGGTGACGATCTGCGGCCGCTCGACGACGAACAGCTCGGCGAGGCGCTCGCGGGTCTTGCGCGCGACGTTGGTCATCAGCCCGAAGTCGGTGACGCCGTGCCAGTAGATCCACTGCCAGACCTGGCGCGCCCGGAACGGCTCCAAGCCGGCCTCGACCAGGGTCGCCTTCAGCGCCTCGCGCGACAGGCCGACCAGGTTGCGGCGCGTGTCGTTGCGGCCGCGCAACGGCTCGACGATCTGCAGGGGCTCGGTGGGCAGGACGGACATTCCGGCTTGAGATAGTGCATCGGCCCGGCGGCCGCTAGACCCTGCGCTGCCACGCCTCAATGGCGGGGAACCGATGAATGAAGTTGAGGATATTGAGCGTCAGGTTGTCATGGACCAGCAGGCCGGTGGCAATTTCGGCAATTACCGCCAGTGCCACGGTGGCCTGCCAGGGCAGCAGCCGGGCGAGCGCGAAGCCGGTCATCATGGCCACGGTGTCGAGCAGCGAATTCAGGATGCTGTCGCCGGTATAGCCGGCGGCCGTCGCCTGCTTGCGATACTCCTCGATCACCGGCGGCGAGTTCTCGGCGATCTCCCAGGCGGCCTCGATGCCGACCGCGATCGCCAGCCGCAGCAGCACCGGCGCGCGCGGCAGGGCGAGCCGCAGCACGCCGTAGAAGATCATGCCGTGGATGATGTGGCTCGGCGTGTACCAGTCGAGGATCTGCTGCGACAGCTCCGAAGAATGCATGTCGCCGACCCACAGCCGGATCGTGCCGCAGGCGCAGATCCAGACCCGGCCGAGCAGATGCAACGTCACGGCCTGCACCAGCATCAGGCCGGCGATGGCCGTCCAGGCGGCGCGCGCGGTCACGTCTTGGCCTGGGCGCGCTGGCGGGCGCGTTGCTTGCGCTTGTAGACCGGGTCGCCGAACACCGGCAGCGGTATCGCCTCGGTCGGCGCGCCTTCGGCCACCGGGCGCGGCGCATGCCGGCCGAGGCTCAGCATCCGGTCGTACATGATGAGCGCCGCCGCCACGCCGAGATTGACCGAGAAGGCGGTCGGGATCCGCACCACGTAGTCGCAGCGCGACTGTATGTCCGCTGACAGACCCTCGCGCTCCGAGCCCAGGATGTAGGCCGCCTGGCGCGGATGGCGGAACGAGGGCAATTCGATCGCGTCGTCGGTGATCTCCACCCCGACCAGCCGGCAGCCGAGCGGCAGGCGGAAGTCCTCGAGGCCGGCGAAATGATAGGTCGGCACCGAGCGCGGCGTGTCGGACGTGTCGGCATGGCCTCCCGCGCGCCGGTCGTACTGAGCCCGCACGGTGAACACGAACGAGGCGCCGAAGGCATGGGCGGTGCGGAACAAGGTGCCCACGTTCATGGCCTTGCTGACGCCCTCAACCCCGATCCCGAAATAGCCTTTCATGACCGGGGAATTTGTAGCATGAACCAAGGCTAATGACCGTTTCCCAGCCGTTGGACGAGGTGCGCGCACAATACGAGGCGCTGCCCTACCCGCCGCGCGACCCGCGCGAGGAGGCGCTGCGGCTGATCACCGGAACGCCGAGCCACCGCCTCGAGGTCAATCACTATCTGTTCGCCGGGCGGCTCAGCTTCGTCCGGCCGTTCCGGGCGCTGGTCGCCGGCGGCGGCACCGGCGATGCCTGCATCATGCTGGCCCAGCAGCTGGTCGACCGGCGCTGCCCGGCCGAGGTCGTCTATCTCGACCTGTCGACCGCCTCGCGCGCGATCTGCGAAGCCCGCGCCAAGGCCCGCGGCCTGCGCAACATCAACTTCCTGACCGGCTCGCTGCTCGACCTGCCCGCCATGAACATCGGCCGTTTCGACTACATCGACTGCACCGGCGTGCTGCACCACCTGCCCGATCCCACGGCCGGCATGCAGGCGCTGGCCTCGGTGCTGCTGCCCGAAGGC
>VBAF01000227.1:5907-15084 GCA_005884705.1 Alphaproteobacteria bacterium | reverse complement strand
GAGAGAGAGAGAGAGAGAGAGAGAGAGAGAGAGAGAGAGAGAGAGAGAGAACGGCAAAGGAGAGCGTAAATCGGCACAGTCGGCCTTCAGGCGGTCCACAGGCAGCCCGCTAAAGGCTGCAGCTATGCGCTTTTTTCAGTACCCTATTTCGGCAGAGAATTGTTAGCGGCGGGGAAATTGGCGGAGAGGGTGGGATTCGAACCCACGGTACGCTTGCACGCACAACGGTTTTCGAGACCGTCCCGATCGACCACTCTGGCACCTCTCCGGGCGGCCGCTTATACGGGGCGCAATTCGGGCCTGCAATGGCGCCTTGCGGCGTTGACTTGGAGGGCTTCCTGCGTATATTCCGCGCTCCTTCGGCGGGTCCCTGAGGCCCGCCGTGCTCTTTCGTGCCTTCCGGCATCTTGGGCCAAAGACCTCGCAAAGCCCCTAGGGGTGGTGGTGGTTCAGGCCGGCGGGCTTCAAGTCAGGTGCTGTCATGATCGCCGTTATCCGCACGGGTGGAAAGCAATACACCGTCGCTGCTGAAGAGACCCATACGATCGAACGAATTCCGGGCGAAGCAGGCGCCACGGTCGAGTTCACCGACGTGCTGATGGTCGGCGACACGATCGGCAAGCCGACGGTCGCCGGCGCCAAGGTGGTGGCCTCGATCGTCAAGCAGGCGCGCGGCCCGCACCTGATCGTCTTCAAGAAGCGGCGTCGCCAGAATTCGCGGCGCAAGAACGGCCATCGCCAGGATCTGACGGTGGTCAAGATCGAGCAGATCGTCGCCTGAGCTAGAGCGACCGGAGAGTAGAGATGGCACACAAGAAAGCAGGCGGCTCCTCGCGCAACGGCCGCGATTCGGACGGCAAGCGGCTGGGCGTCAAGCGCTTCGGCGGCCAGAAGGTGCTGTCCGGCAACATCCTGGTCCGCCAGCGCGGCACCAAGATGGATGCGGGCACCAACGTCGGCATCGGCCGCGACCACACCCTGTTCGCCACCACGGATGGCGTCGTCTCCTTCCGCACCCGCTCCGGCGGCAAGGTCGAGGTGAACGTGATCCCGGCGCCGGCCCAGATCCCGGCGCCGGCGCTCGCTGCCGAATAGCCGTTCCCATCCGAAAGGATAGCGAAGGGGGAGCGGCTCGGCCGTTCCCCCTTTTCGTTTCCGGAATCCAGACATGAAATTCCTCGACCAGGCCAAGATCTACATCCGCTCCGGCAACGGCGGCGCGGGCTGCGTGGGCTTTCGCCGCGAGAAGTTCATCGAGTTCGGCGGGCCGGATGGCGGCGACGGCGGCCGCGGCGGCGACGTGATCGCCCAATGCGTCGATGGCCTCAACACGCTGATCGACTATCGCTACGCCCAGCACTTCCGCGCCGAGACCGGCCATCACGGCATGGGCAGCCAGCGCACTGGCGGCAGCGGAAAAGACATCGTGCTGCGCTTGCCGCGCGGCACGCAGATCTTCGACGAGGACAACGAGACCCTGCTCGCCGACCTCACCGAGATCGGGCAGGCAGTGATCCTCGCCAAGGGCGGCGACGGCGGCTACGGCAACCTGCACTACAAGAGCTCGACCAACCGCGCGCCGCGCCGCGCCGACAAGGGCTGGCCCGGCGAAGAGCGCTGGATCTGGCTCAGGCTGAAGCTGATCGCCGATATCGGCCTGATCGGCCTGCCCAATGCGGGCAAGTCGACGTTCCTCGCCGCCAACTCGAACGCGCGGCCCAAGATCGCCGACTATCCCTTCACCACGCTCCATCCCGGCCTCGGCGTGGTCGGGGTCGGCAACCGCGAATTCGTGATGGCCGACATTCCCGGCCTGATCGAAGGCGCGCATGAAGGCGCCGGACTGGGCACGCGCTTCCTCGGCCATGTCGAGCGCTGCCGCGCGCTGCTTCACCTGGTCGACGGCACGCAGGACGACGTGGCGGACGCCTACAAGACCGTGCGCGCCGAGCTGCGCGCCTATGGCGGCAATCTCGCGCGCAAGAAGGAGCTGGTGGCGCTCAACAAGACCGACGCCATGACTGCCGAGGACATCGAGGCCAAGCGCGCCCAGCTCGCCAAGGCAAGCCGCAAGGCCGTGTACCTCATCTCCGGCGTGTCGGGTGCGGGCGTGCAGCCCCTGCTGCACGAGTTGATGAAGCTGGTCGACAAGCAGCGCGACCAGGCCAAGGAAGCCGCCTGATGTCGCTGACCAGCTCCGGGCGGCTGGTGGTGAAGATCGGCTCCTCGATCCTCGTCGATGAAGCGCAAGGCCAGATCCGCCGCGACTGGCTCGAAGCCCTGACCGACGACGTGGCGCGCCTGCATCGCGGCGGCTGCGAGGTCGTGCTGGTGTCGTCCGGCGCCATACGCCTCGGCCGCACCTACCTCAAGCTGCCGTTGGGCCCGCTCAAGCTCGAGGAAAGCCAGGCCGCGGCGGCGACCGGCCAGATCCAGCTCGCGCACGCCTACCAGGAGTCGCTGGCACGGCACGGCATCACGGTGGCGCAGGTGCTGCTGACGCTCGACGATTCGGAGGAGCGTCGCCGCTACCTCAATGCGCGCCAGACCATGGCGACGCTGCTGGGCCTCGGCGCCGTCCCGGTGATCAACGAGAACGACACGGTCGCCACCGACGAGATCCGCTTCGGCGACAACGACCGGCTGGGCGCGCGCGTCGCCGAGATGATCTCGGCCGACAGCCTGGTGCTGTTGTCCGACATCGACGGCCTCTATACCGGCGATCCCCGCAGCGATTCTACGGCCAGGCACATCCCGGAAATCCGCGAGATCACGTCGGAGATCGAGGCGATGGCCGGCGCCGCGGCGTCGGAGATGTCCAACGGCGGCATGGTGACCAAGCTGATGGCCGGCCGGATCGCCATGGCCGCCGGTTGCCGTATGGCGATCGCCGACGGCCGCGCGGTCGGCGCGCTGGGCGCCGTGATCGACGGCAAGGCACGCTGCTCCTGGTTCCTGCCGGAAGCCTCGCCTCTGTCGGCCCGCAAGAAATGGATCAAGGGCTCGCTCAAGCCAGCCGGCACCCTGGTCGTCGACGATGGCGCGGTGCGCGCCCTGTCGGCCGGCAAGAGCCTGCTGCCGGCCGGCGTGACCGCGATCGACGGCGAATTCAGGCGGGGCGACGTGGTCGACGTGAAGGACAAGGCGGGCCGCGTGCTGGCGCGCGGGCTGGTCGCCTACGCCGCCGAGGACGCCCGCCGCATCGCCGGCCGCAAAAGCGCCGAGATCGAGCGCCTGCTGGGGTTCCGCGGCCGGGACGAGATGGTCCACCGCGACGATCTCGTGGTCGAGTGACATACTGAGGCCGGCATGAACGTCCAGACCAAACCCGCGGAAGACGCCGGCGCGATGGTGGCCGAGCTCGGCCGCCGCGCAAAGGCCGCCGCGGTGACGCTGCGCAACGCGAGCACCGAAGCGAAGAACAAGGCGCTGATCGACGGCGCGCGCCTGATCCGCGGTGGGACGGCGGCGATCCTCGCCGCCAATGCGCGCGACATCGCGGCAGCGAAGACGGCTGGCCTGAGCAGCGCCCTGCAGGACCGCCTGCTGCTCGACGACGCGCGGATCGAGGCGATGGCCAGGGGCCTCGACGACATCGCGGCCCTGCCCGACCCGGTCGGCGCCGAGATCGAGCGCTGGCAGCGGCCCAACGGACTCGAGATCAGCCGGGTGCGCGTGCCGATCGGCATCATCGCCGTGATCTACGAAGCGCGGCCCAACGTCACCGCCGATGCCGGCGCGCTGTGCATCAAGTCGGGCAACATCGTGGTGCTGCGCGGCGGCTCCGACAGCTTCCATTCCTCGCGCATCATCGTCGATCTCCTGCGCCGCGCGCTGGCGGGAGCAGGCCTGCCGGAGGATTGCGTGCAGCTCGTGCCGACCACCGACCGCGCCGCGGTCGGCGAGATGCTGAAGGCGATGGACTGGCTCGACCTGATCGTGCCGCGCGGCGGCCGCTCGCTGATCGATCGCGTGACCGCCGAGAGCCGCGTCCCGGTGCTGCGCCATTACGACGGCATCTGCCATGTCTATGTCGATCGCGACGCCGACGTCGGCATGGCGCGAGACATCGTCGCCAATGCCAAGATGCGCCGGGTCAGCGTCTGCGGCGCGGCCGAGACACTCTTGATCGATCGCACCGCACTGGACACGCACCTGATGCCGGTGGTGGCCAGGCTGCACGAGCTTGGCTGCGAGGTGCGCGGCGACGCCGAGGTGCGAAAGCGCGATCCCCAGGCGCTCGCCGCCACCGACAAGGATTGGCGGACCGAATATCTCGAGCCGATCATCTCGGTCGCCGCGGTCGACGGCGTCGAAGGCGCGATTCGGCACATCGCGACCTACGGCAGCCAGCACACCGAATCGATCGTCACGAACAATGCCCGCACGGCCGAGCGCTTCCTGCGCGAGGTCGACAGCGCGATCGTCATGCACAATGCCAGCACCCAGTTCGCCGATGGGGCCGAGTTCGGGCTGGGCGCGGAGATCGGCATCTCGACCAACCGCATGCATGCCCGCGGGCCGGTCGGGCTGGTCGAGCTCACGACCTACAAGAACATCGTGCGCGGCAAGGGCACGCTGCGCCCGTGAGACCCTGTCCTTGATCTCGGCGCACCATCCGATGCCGGGCGTGCCGCGCGATACGCGCCGCCGCATCGGCCTGCTCGGCGGCTCGTTCAACCCCGCCCATGAAGGCCATCGGCACATCAGCCTGGAGGCAATGAAGCGGCTCGACCTCGACGAGGTCTGGTGGCTGGTGTCGCCGCAGAATCCGCTGAAGAGCGACGACGGCATGGAGCCGCTGGCGACCCGCGTCGCCCGAGCCCGGCAGCTCGCCCACCATCCGCGCATCCGGGTCGACGCGCCCGAGCTGCTGCTCGGCACGCGCTATACGCTGGACACAGTGCGCGAGTTGCGCCGGCTCTACCCGCACGCGCACTTCGTCTGGCTGATGGGCGCCGACATCCTGCCCCAGCTCGTGCGCTGGCTGGGTTGGCGGGAGCTGTTCGAGACGATCCCGATTGCGGCTTTCGCGCGGCCCGGCTGGAGCTATGCTGCGTTGCAGTCCGCAGCCCCGCGCGCCTTTGCCCGTTACCGACTCGATGCCGGCCAGGCGCGCCGGCTGGCGACCGCTGCCGCGCCGGCCTGGTGCTTCATCCCGAGCCGGCTCGACAGTCATTCCGCCACGGCGATCCGCGCCGTGCGTCCCAGACGTTCAAGAGCGAAAGGAAAGACCATTCCCGGACCGACGCGTGCGCTTCCCGATCGAAGCAAGGCCCCCGGCGACCAGCTCGCGCTGGTGCGCCACTCGCTGGAGGATGACAAGGCCGAGGACATCGTCGTCATCGACCTCGCCGGCAAATCCTCGTTCGCCGACTACATGGTGATCGCCTCGGGCCGCTCGAACCGCCAGGTCGTCGCCATCGCCGACCATCTTGCCGAACGCCTCAAACAGGCCGGCCACCGCCATGTCTCGGTCGAAGGCAAGTCGGTCGGCGACTGGGTGCTGGTCGACAGCGGCGACGTCGTGGTTCACATCTTCCGGCCCGAGCCGCGCGCCTTCTACGCGCTGGAGAAGATGTGGGCGCTGGAGAGCGAAGCCGCACCGAGGCCCGCCAGGGCGAGCCGCCGCAAGCGCGCTTGAGACTGACCATCGCCTGCATCGGCCGCGCCGGCCGCGGCCCCGAACGCGGTCTCTACGAGCATTATGCCGGCCGCATCCGCTGGCCGCTCGCGCTGCGCGAACTGGAAGAGAAGAAGAAGCTGCCGCCCGCCGAGCTGGTCCGCCGCGAGGGCGCGCTGCTGCTGGGAGCGGTTCCGGACAAGGCGGTGCGGGTCGCGTTGGATCGCCGCGGCAAGGTGCTCGACAGCGAAGCCTTCGCCCGACGCCTCGGCGGCTGGCGCGACGACGGAGCCGACGTGGCCTTCCTGATCGGCGGCGCCGACGGCCACGGCGAGCCGTTGCTCGGGCAGGCATCCCTCGTCCTGTCGTTCGGCGCCATGACCTGGCCCCACCTGCTCGCCCGCGCAATGCTCGCCGAGCAGATCTACCGGGCGCAGCAGGTGCTCGCCGGGCACCCGTATCACCGGGCCTAAATCAGCTTGATGAGTTAGGATGTCGCCATGAAGAAACGCGCGGCGTGCTCCTAAGGCCCAGTCGATCAAGACGCGTCGATTTTGCCCTGTTCTGACCCCAAACCCGGACTACATTGCCCCCATGCGGATCCCCTCCCTGCGGCTGGCGGCCTTCGCCGGCCTCGCTTTGGCTGCCCTTGCGACCGCGGCCACGGCGCAGACCCCCGTGGCCGACAAGCCGGCAGCCAAGCCGGTGCGCAGCATCCCCTATGTCTCGATCCTGGGCGATGACGGCCGCCAGCGGCACTACGAGACCAACGCCATTCCGCTGCTGTTCAACCGCGCCTGCTTCGGCTGGCGCATGTATCTCGGCGGACCCAATCGCACGGTGACGCTGACCGAGGTACTGAGCACCTCGCAGCCCGCCGAGCAGGTGATCGCCGGCCCCGAGACCGAGGTCAACGGCGACAAGACCAAGGCCACCACGCGCATGCGCGAGGTGGTGCAGGACGGCGTCCTGCAGCGCTCCTGGTGCATCATCCCGGGCGATCCGCCGGGCACCTACACCTACGACATCTCGATCGACGGCGAGCCGCGCGGCGAGTTCGTGTTCTGCGCCATCGAGGTTCCCGACCAGAATACCAACATCGATCCGCGCGACCTGAACTGCCCCAACAAGTTCAACTCGGTCGAGCGCGCCCGCCCTTCCCTGCCGCGCAAGGCCTCGTGATGGCTGAGCGTCCGCGTCCGGCTGTCCTTTGCATTCTCGATGGCTGGGGCCATCGCGCGAACCCCAAGGACAACGCCATCCTCGACGCGCGGACGCCCAACTACGACAGGCTGATCGCGAGCTGCCCGCAGGGGCTGATCGACGCCTCCGAGACCTTCGTCGGCCTGCCCAAAGGGCAGATGGGCAATTCCGAGGTCGGCCACATGAATCTCGGCGCCGGCCGGGTCGCCGTGCCCGACATGCCGCGCATCGACAAGGCGATCGAGGACGGCTCGCTGCCCAAGAATCCGGCGCTGACCGCGTTCATCGCCACGCTCGAGAAAAGTGGCGGCGCCTGCCACCTGATCGGCCTCGCCTCGCCGGGTGGCGTACATGCGCACCAGGACCATCTGATGGCGCTTGCCAACATCGTCGCCGGCGCGAGTGTGCCGGTGTGGATCCATGCCTTCCTCGACGGTCGCGATACGCCGCCGCGCAGCGCGCAGGACTATCTCGAGCAGATCGCCGCCGGCCTGAAGAAGGACCTCGCCATCAAGTTCGCCACCATCGGCGGGCGTTACTACGCGATGGACCGCGACAAGCGCTGGGACCGGGTCGAGAAGGCGTACGACTGCCTGGTCGACGCCAAGGGCGAGAAGGCCAGGACGCCGAAGCAAGCGGTCGACCACGCCTATGCCGCCGGCAAGGACGACGAATTCGTGCTGCCGACCGCGCTCGAGGGCTATCCCGGCATGAAGGACGGCGACGGCGTCCTGATGTTCAATTACCGCTCCGACCGTGCGCGCGAGATCCTGACGGCGCTGCTCGACCCGATGTTCGACGGCTTCAAGCGGTCACGCCTGGTGAAGTTCGGCGCGGCCGTCGGCATGGTCGAGTATTCGGCGGCGCTGAACGAATTTTTGAAGACGCTCTTCCCGCCGCTGCAGATCAAGATGGGACTGGGCGAGACGGTGGCCCGCGCCGGGCTGAAGCAACTGCGCATTGCCGAGACGGAGAAGTACGCCCACGTCACGTTCTTCTTCAACGGCGGCGAGGAGCGGCAGTTCGAGGGCGAGGACCGCATCCTGGTGCCCTCGCCCAAGGTCGCGACCTATGACCTCAAGCCCGAGATGAGCGCGCCGGAAGTCACCGACAAGCTGGTCGAGGCTATCGGCTCGGGCAAGTTCGACCTGATCGTGGTCAATTACGCCAACACCGACATGGTCGGCCATTCGGGCATCCTGCCGGCCGCCATCAAGGCGGTGGAGGCGGTCGATGCCTGCCTCGGCCGGCTGATGGACGCGGTCGGGAAGGCGGGCGGCGTGCTGCTGATCACCGCCGACCACGGCAATGCCGAGCAGATGTACGACGAGCAAAGCCATCAAAAACACACCCAGCACACGCTGAATCGGGTGCCGGCGCTGCTGTTCAATGCGCCGCCAACCGTGCACTCCCTGCAGGACGGCAAGCTGGCCGACGTGGCGCCCACCTTGCTCGCCCTGATGCATCTGCCCCAACCCACGGAAATGACCGGCCATTCGCTGCTTTCCGAGGCCGCCCGGCCGGCCATACTGGCCTCGCCGAAAGCCGCCGCCGCGGCCTCGGCCTGATTGTGAGCAGGCGCGACACCAGTCGCCTTGATTGCGCCAAAGAGCGCCTAGTATTCTGCGTCAGACGCCTCAAAAATCCCGCAAAGCCGTGGCGACTCTCGCTCCGGTTCCGATCCGTAAAGGCATGCCAATGACTCGTCTCAGTCTTGCTACCACTGCCGCGATCCTGGCCTTCGGAGCCGGCGTGGCACTGGCCCCCGTCCTGGCCCAAGACAAGGCCGAGTCGTCCAAGCCCGGTTCGGACAAGAGCGAGCTCTACCAGCAGCTCAACCTGTTCGGCGACGTGCTGGAGCGCATCCGCCGCGACTATGTCGAGCCGGTCGACGAGAAGACCCTGATGGAGAATGCCATCAACGGCATGCTGGCGGCGCTCGACCCGCACTCCAGCTACATGAACCCCAAGATCTACAAGGACATGCAGGTCCAGACCCGGGGCGAGTTCGGTGGGCTCGGCATCGAGGTCACCATGGAGAACAGCGTGATCAAGGTCGTGTCGCCGATCGACGACACACCCGCCGCCAAGGCCGGCGTGCAGTCGGGAGACCTGATCTTCGCGCTCGACGGCGAGCCGGTGCAGGGGCTCACCCTGCAGGAGGCGGTCGAGAAGATGCGCGGCAAGGTCGGCACTTCGATCAAGATCTCGCTCCGCCGCAACAACGTGAAGGACCCGATCGACCTCACGCTGACGCGCGAGACCATCAAGGTGAAGGCGGTTCGGTTCCGCCTCGAGGGCGATGTCGGCTACATCCGTGTCACCTCCTTCACCGAGCAGGCGACTTCTGG